>NZ_NFLY01000010.1:0-67790 GCF_002161155.1 Massilimicrobiota sp. An105 | reverse complement strand
GTAGAAGGAATACCCACTATTATTATAAAAGTTTGCAGAATTAAATTCTATCATTGGATTTGTAAAATTAAATTCCATATAAATTGATTTAGGGATGGAATTTAGTTTTTCAATTTACGTTTTATGAATATCTGTGTAAAATATGATAAAGAAATGATTTGTTATTACTGTAAAATATGCTATAATGACAAAGATAATGAATGAGGTGAAAAATATAATATGTCAAAACATGTAATGAGTTTAGAGTTTTACGGGAAAACAATAACTGTTGAAACAGGTGAACTTGCTAAGCAGGCTAATGGTTCCGTTTTAGTAAGATATGATGATACAGTGATTTTATCTACTGCAGTGGCTGGAAAAGAGCCTAAAGACGTAGACTTTTTTCCATTAACAGTAACATATGAAGAAAAATTATATTCAGTTGGGAAAATCCCAGGAGGATTTTTAAAGAGAGAAGGGCGTCCTAGTGAACATGGAACATTAACGGCACGTATGATTGATCGTCCTATTCGTCCATTATTTGCTGATGGATTTAGAAATGAAGTTCAAGTTGTGAATACTGTTTTATCAGTGGATCAGAATGCATCACCAGAAATGGCAGCGATGCTTGGAGCATCACTAGCTTTATGTTTATCTGATATTCCATTCAATGGACCAATTGCAGGTGTGAATGTTGGTTTGATTGATGGACAGTTTACAATCAATGCTGGTCCTGAAGAGATGGAAAGAAGTTTAATTAATCTAGAAGTTGCTGGGACTAAAGAAGCTATTAACATGGTTGAAGCTGATGCTAAAGAAGTTGATGAAGAAACAATGTTAAATGCATTATTATTTGGTCATGAGGCTATTAAGCAGTTAATTGCTTTTGAAGAAGAAATTGTGGCTTTATATGGTAAGGAAAAAATTGAAATTCCTTTGTTTGAATTAGATGAAAATATTGTAAAAGAAGTAGAATCTTTAGCTAAAGAGAGAATGATTCAGGCAGTTTCTATTCCTGGTAAATTAGAAAGATATGGAGCTATTGATGAAATCAATGATGAAGTTGTCGCTTTATTTGAAGCTAGAGAATATGCTGATTCAAAAGAACAGGAAGCTGTTATTAAACAGGTTAAAATCGTTTTACATGATTTAGAAAAAGATGAAGTAAGAAGATTAATCACAGAAGATAAGATTCGACCTGATGGACGTAAAATTGATGAAGTTCGTCCATTGGATGCACAAGTTGATTTACTTCCTAGAGTACATGGTTCTGCTTTGTTTACACGTGGTGAAACACAAGTGCTTTCTGTATGTACATTAGGTGCTTTAGGAGAACATCAAAAAATTGATGGTTTAGGTTTAGAAGATCAAAAACGTTTTATGCATCACTATAATTTCCCACCATATTCTGTTGGTGAAACAGGTAGAATGGGTGCGCCTGGTCGTCGTGAAATTGGACACGGTGCTTTAGGTGAAAGAGCCTTAGCTCAGGTTATTCCAAGCGAAGAAGAATTCCCATATACAATTCGTGTTGTTTCTGAAGTTTTAGAATCTAATGGTTCTTCATCACAAGCTTCTATTTGTGCATCATCTATGGCATTAATGGCTGCTGGTGTTCCAATTAGTAATCCGGTTAGTGGTGTTGCAATGGGACTTGTGAAAAAAGGTGATGATTATACAATCTTAACAGATATTCAGGGAATGGAAGATCATTTAGGAGATATGGATTTTAAAGTCGCTGGAACAAAAAATGGTATCTGTGCTTTACAGATGGATATCAAGATTGATGGAATCACAAAAGAAATCTTACAAGAAGCCTTAGCGCAAGCGAAAGTAGGACGTCAGCAGATTATGGAATGTATGATGAATGCTATTAGTGAACCAAGAGATCATTTGAGTCCATATGCACCAAAAGTCTATATGATGAAAATTGAACCAGATCAAATTAAAGATGTTATTGGAACTGGTGGTAAAACAATTAATGAAATCATTGAAAAATCTAATGATGTTAAAATTGATATCGAACAAGATGGTCGTGTAACAATTTATCATTATGATCAGGAAGCTATTGAAACTGCTGCTAAACTTATTGAAAATATTGTAAGAAGAGCAGAAGTTGGGGAAATTTATGATGGAAAAGTTGTTCGTGTTGAAGATAAATTTGCTTTTGTAGAATTATTTGAAGGAACAAATGGTTTCTTACATGTTGGAGATATTGCTCATGAACGTATCAATAAAGCTTCTGATGTTTTAAAAATAGGTGATATCATTAAAGTCAAAGTAACTAAGATTACTGATAAGGGTGTCAATGTTTCTCGTAAAGCATTGCTTCCTAAACCAATACATAAAGAAGAAAAGAAAGACCATGAGTAAAATTATTTTAGCAAGCACTTCTCCTAGGAGAAAAGAATTGCTTGAAAGAGAAGGCATTGACTTTAAAGTTGATGCTTCTTTTATTGATGAAACATTAGATGATTCATTACCTATTGAAAAACGTTTATGTGATTTAGCGATGCGTAAAGCATATCCTATTCATCAAAAATATCCTCACGATATTGTTATTGCGGCAGACACAGTGGTTTATTTTGATCATTGTGTCATTGGTAAACCACATGATCGTCAGGAAGCTTATGAAATATTGATGCGTCTATCTCATCATCGTCATGATGTTTATACAGGAGTTGCCATATATATGGAAAATGATTTAAAAACATTTTGTGAAAAAACACAAGTCTTTTTTAAAGATATAACTGCGATGATTGATGATTATTTAGATTCCAATGAATGGATGGGAAAAGCAGGAGCTTATGGTATTCAGGGGAAAGCTAGTGTATTTGTTGATTATATTGTTGGTGATCGTGATAATGTCATTGGTTTACCTATAACAAAAGTTAAAGAATGTTTAAAACAATGAAAACATCTTTAACTTCTTATTTTATACGAAATTTTGTAAACGGATTCATTTTTTGTTGTTTTCTGTGATGATTTTTATTATAATGAAGAATGGAAAATAAATGTGGAGGATAATGATATGGAAAAGAAAGTGAAAAGAATAGCATTACTTTCTGGTGGTGGTGACTGTCCAGGATTAAATGCAGTAATTAGAACAATTACAAAAACAGCTATTCATAAATATGGATGGGAAGTTATAGGTTATGTTTATGGATACCGTGGTTTATATAACAATAACTATATTGAATTAACAGAAGAAAAAGTTGAAAACATCTATAAGGAAGGTGGAACTATTTTATATAGTTCTAATAAAGATAATCTTTTTGACTATTTGGTAGATGATGGAAAAGGTGGAAAAGTTAAAAAAGATGTCAGTGATGTTGGTGTAGAAAACTTGAAAAAAGCGGGTGTTGATGTTCTTGTTGTTTTAGGTGGAGATGGAACGCTAACAAGTGCTAGAGATTTTTCAAGAAAAGGTGTTAATGTTATTGGAGTTCCTAAAACTATGGATAATGATTTATCTAGTACAGACCTTACATATGGTTTCATCAGTGCAATGAGTGTAGGAACTGAATTTATTGATCGTTTACAGACAACTGCTAAATCTCATCATCGTGTTATTTGCTGTGAATTAATGGGAAGAGATGCAGGATGGATTGCTTTATATGCAGGACTTGCTGGAAATGCTGGTGTTTGTTTAATTCCAGAAATTCCATTTACGATTGAAAATATTGCTAAACATATTGCTAAACGTGATGAACAGGGATTGCCTTATACTGTTATTGCAGTAGCTGAAGGAGCAAAATATGCTGATGGTACAAAAGTCATTGGTAAAATTGTAGAAGATTCACCTGATCCAGTACGTTATAGTGGTTTGGCTGCAAAAGTAGCGGATGATTTAGAAAAAGTGATTCCAAATCATGAAGTGCGTTCTGTTAATCCAGGACATATTATCCGTGGTGGAGATATTACTCCTTATGATCGTATTTTATCTATTCGTTTTGGAGTTAAAGCATGTGAATTGATTGATGAAGGACTATTTGGTAATGTTGTGACTCTTCATGGAGAAAATATGGATTATACATCATTAGAAGAAGTTATTGGTGATGCTAAATTCGGTAAACAAAAACGTGTCGATCCAAATGGTGAATTGGTTCGTGCTGCTAAAGCTGTTGGTGTTTGCTTTGGTGATGAATAACATAAGGGCTGTTATACATGTTTGTGTATAACAGTTTTTTGTAGAATGATAAAATATGTAAAAATAATTTGCTTAAATATTTAAATTTTGATAGAATATCTCGTACAAGTCAAAAGGAGGGATAAAATTGATTGAAGAGTTGATTGAAAATGGTGAATATCTTCAAACTTTAAATCAGCTTCATGATATGAATGATGAAAAAACAAGATATTTAAGACTCGTTTGTTTCATCGGGTTGGGTGAATTTGAAAAAGCAAAATATGAAGGCGCTCATGCAAAGGCTTTGGCAAAAGAAACATATTATGATGTTATATCTATGTACATCATGGCATTAAAAGAATTGGGTGAATATGAAGAAGCAATAGATTTATTAATTGAAGAATTATCTATGCCTTATATACCTTATCAATATGAAACTTTGTTTAATACGGCTTATGACGAAATTTTGCTTGAAAAGCAGGAAGCCCGATATGAAGTTGAAAATAAAAATCAAATTTTTTCAATAGAAGAAATTAATCAATTGTTAAATAAAAAAGATTGTAATGAAGATTTGTTGTATATGGCACTTGATCAATTACAGCAATTGAATGTTCGTATGATTATTCCTACAATTAAAACTTATTTGATGGATCCAAATAAACATTTTTTTGCAAAGACTTTATTGATGGAAATTATGATTGATCAGCAGGTTGATGAAGAAATGGAAGTTGAGAAGTTTGGTCAGATTTATAGTTTTAATCCAAGCTATATGCCAATGGTATTAGATCAGCTTGCTTATACAGGTATTTTAAAGTATCTTGAAAATGCATTAGAAAGTGATAATCCATCACTTTTTGAACAGTGTCAGGAATATTTGGAATATTTACTGTATTCTTTCTATCCACAGGAAATTGATGAAATGGATTATAATGTCTGGGCTGCCTCAATTCATTATTATGTGGCAACATTACTCTCTATAGATGTTGACTTGTCAGAATTAGAAATTTTATATTATTGTGATTTAGAAGCAATTGAAGAACGAATTTTAGCACTCAAACAAGTTGAGTGTTAAAATAGTTGCATTATGTAATTGTTTCATGTATAATAAGCGTGTTGAAATAATGGAGGAAGTATAAATGGAAACAGTTTGTAATAAACTTGAAAAATCTATGATGGAAGTTAAAGTGACTTTCACAACTGAAGAATGGAAAAAAGCTCAAGAAAAAGCATTAGACAAATTAGCAAAACAAGTTAAGATTGATGGTTTTAGAAAAGGTCATGTACCTAAACAAATGGTCAAAGCAAGACTTGGAAAAGGAACTATTTTAGAAGAAGCAACTGATATGATTTTACAACAAAATTATTCAGGTATTTTATTGGACAATGATATTCGTCCAGTAGGACAACCTGAAGTGAAAATTGATGAAATTTCAGAAGATGTTCTTAAATTAACTGTAACTGCACCAGTTGCTCCAGAAGTACAATTAGGTCAGTACAAAGGTTTAGAAGTGAAAAAGACACAAGTTAAAGTTACAAAGAAAGAAATTGAAGCTGAATTAAAGAATTATCAAAATCAATTTGCTGAATTAGTTATAAAAGAAGATGGTCAAGTTGAAAACGGTGATACAGCTGTTATTGACTTTGAAGGATTTAAAGATGGTGTTGCTTTCGAAGGTGGAAAAGGTGAAAATCATCCATTAGAAATTGGTTCAGGATCATTCATTCCTGGTTTCGAAGAACAATTAATTGGTATGGGTGTTGGTGAAGAAAAAGAAATTGAAGTCACTTTCCCAGAAAATTATCAGGCTGCTGATTTAGCTGGACAAAAAGCAACTTTCAAAGTTAAAGTTCATGAAATTAAATCAAAAGTTTTACCTGAAATTGATGATGAATTAGCAAAAGATGTTAATGTTGATGGTATTGAAACTTTAGCTGATTTAGAAACTTACACAAAAGAACAAATCAAAAACAGAAAACAAAATGAAGCTGAAGCAAAATTCAGTGATGATATTTTCAATGCCGTTATTGAAAATACACCACTTGAAGTTCCTGATGCAATGATTGAAACAGAACTTCAACAAATGTTAAGAGAAGTTGAACAAAATTTATCTCAACAAGGTTTAACAATGGATTTATTCCAACAATTAACTGGTAAAACTCTTGATGATATGAAAGCTGAAATGAGAGAACAAGCTGAAAAACGTGTGAAATTTAATTTGATTTTATCTGAAATTGTTAAAGCTGAAAATATCGAAGTAAGCGATGATGAAGTTGATGACGAAATCAAAGAAATTGCAACTTACTATGGAAGAGAATTCGACGAAGTGAAAAAACTCTTTGAAGGACAGTTAGGACAAATTAGAAATGATTTAGCTACTCGTAAAGCTGTTCAATTGATTAAAGATAATGTAAAATAAGACGCTTCAAGCGTCTTGTTTTATTAAAACAAATGAATAGACAAGTGACTCATTATTATATATAATAATGAAAATACAAAGGAGGTCATGAATTATGGATGAATTAGATATTGTCGTTGATTTGCCTGTCATTTGTACTAGAGGGATGGTTGTTTTTCCCTCTCATGAAATTTCTTTAGATGTAGGAAGAAGTTTTAGCCTTAAAGCAATTGAATTAAGTGTGAATGAATTTGATGAAAACGTTGTTTTTATTTCTCAAACAAATCCACTTGATGAAAATACAGATTTTGATCATGTTTATCATTATGGAACATTATGCAAAATTAAAAGAAGAATCAAAAGAGATAATCATGGAACAATCAAATTGACTGTTGAAGGTCAAAAAAGAATAGAAATTTTAAATCTTGAAGAAAGAGATGGTTGTCTTTTTGCAAAAACAAAATATCTTGAAGATATTCATGGTGACCGTGCTGAAGAAATTGCGTTAGTTAGAAAATTAACAGATCAGATGCAGACAATGCATAAAAATCTTCAGGTTTTCCCTCGTGAAGTTTTTGCGAGTTTGTCACAGGGCATGAGTGCAAGTGCATTAGCTGATACAATAGGACAATATATTAATGTCGAATTAAAAACAAAACAAGCTATTTTAGCTGAATGTGATATTAATAAACGTTTATTATTGGTTCTTGCAAGCATGGAAGAAGAAAAGACAATTAATGAAATAGAAGAAAAAATTAATCTTAAAGTCAAAGAAAGTATTGATGAAAATCAAAGAGAATATTATTTAAGAGAAAAATTACGTGCAATTAAAGAAGAACTTGGTGATACACCTAGTAAAGAAGATGATACAGATTATATTCGTGAAGAAATTCAATCAAAACCTTATCCTCAACATATCAAAGATAAGATTGAAGAAGAATTAAAACGATATGATATGATGCCACCTGCTTCTTCTGAAGCCAATGTTGTGAGAACTTATATTGATTGGGTTATGAAAACACCTTGGTATCAAGAAACTGAAGATACACAAGATATCAATGAAGTAGAAAGAATTCTTGATGAAGATCATTTTGGATTAGAAAAACCAAAAGAAAGAATTGTGGAACACTTGGCTGTTAAACAAATGACTCAGTCTTTAAATGCTCCAATTATTTGTTTGGTTGGTCCTCCAGGAGTAGGGAAAACTTCTATTTCTAAATCTATTGCAAGAGCATTAGGTAGAAAATTTGTAAAAGCTTCATTAGGTGGAGTAAGAGATGAAGCTGAAATTAGAGGACATCGTAGAACTTATTTAGGTTCTATGCCAGGAAGAATTATTCAAGGAATGAAAAAAGCAGGTGTTGTGAACCCGGTTTTCTTATTAGATGAAATTGATAAAATGTCTAGTGATTATAAAGGGGATCCAACAAGTGCAATGCTTGAAGTTCTTGATCCAGAACAAAACCAATTCTTCTCTGATAATTATTTAGAAGAACCTTATGATTTATCAAAAGTTTTATTCATCGCAACTGCAAATGATCTTGGAAGTATTCCTGATCCATTAAGAGATAGACTTGAAATCATTGAGATATCTTCATATACAGAACAAGAAAAATTAGAAATTGCTAAAAGACATTTATTGAAAAAAGAATGTAAAGTTCATGGTTTAAAAGATGAACAGCTTCATATATCAGATGATGCATTAATGTATGTGATTCGTCATTATACACGCGAAGCAGGAGTTAGACAATTAGAACGTTTAATTGCTAAAATCTGTCGAAAAGCTGTTTTAAAAATCTTAAAAGATCAGTCTTTAATGCTTACATTAAATGTTGAAGATTTAGAAGAATATCTTGGTAAAGCACCATTTGAACATACTAAAAAATTAGATAAGCCACAAGTAGGTGTTGTTACTGGAATGGCATATACGCAATATGGTGGAGATATTTTACCAATTGAAGTTAATCATTTTGCTGGTAGTGGTAAATTTATTATTACTGGACAGCTTGGTGATGTTATGAAAGAATCTGCTTCTATTGCATTAGATTACATGAAAGCAAATTCTCAAAAATATGGATTAGAAAACATTGCTTTTGATAAGCAAGATATTCATATCCATGTTCCAGAGGGAGCAGTCAAAAAAGATGGACCAAGTGCTGGTGTGACTTTAACAACAGCAATCTTATCTGCCTTTAGCAATCGTCCTGTTCGTGATGACGTTGCTATGACAGGTGAAATTACATTAAGAGGACAAGTATTACCAATTGGTGGACTTAAAGAAAAATCAATTTCTGCACATCGTAGTGGTATTCGTACAATCATTATTCCTAAAGATAATGAAAAGGATATTGATGATATTCCTGAATCAGTTCAAAATGATTTGAATATTATATTAGCAGATAATATTGATACTGTTTTAGAAAATGCTTTAGTGAAACAATAAAGCTGCTGATTGAATCAGTAGCTTTTTTTTGAAAGGAGAAAGATATGTATAAGGTAAACAAAGCACAGTTTTTGCTCTGTGCAGCATGGAAATCACAATGGCCAGATCATCAATTACCAGAAGTTTGTTTAGCCGGACGCAGTAATGTCGGTAAATCAAGTTTAATTAATACGTTGACGAATCATCAAAAATTAGCAAAAGTTTCTTCAACACCGGGTAAAACACGTACTTTAAATTTCTTTAATATTAATGATGAAATCTGTTTGGTAGATGTTCCTGGTTATGGCTATGCGAAAGTCAGTGATGCTATAAAAGAAAGCTTTGCGGATATGATTGATACATATTTAAGAGAACGTAATTTGTTAAAAGGCTTAATTTTAATTGTGGATTATCGACATAAACCGACTCATGATGATGTTCAAATGTATCAGTATGCTAAATATTATCAGATTCCTGTTATTGTTGTGGCGACAAAAGAAGATAAATTAAAACGAAATGATTTAAAGAAAAATGAAAAACGTATTAAAGAAACTTTGGATTTTCAAGAAGGGGATCTGTTTGTTCGTTTTTCAAGTCTAAATAAAGTTGGAATTGACGAATTATGGCAAGCTATTTTTCAACTATGTGAACTCTAAAAATATTGATTGAAAATAATTATTTTAAAATTAAGTGGTGAAAGAGGCAAGGAATAAACTTTACACAATAATACCTATTTTTTCATATGCTATAACAAATAATCTCGCTCTTAACAAATCTTTTCATTTTTTGTATAATAGATATAGGGAGGGGGAAGAAAAATGATACGTATTATGTTATGCTGTGCTTCTGGTATGTCTACAAGTTTACTTGTTGAAAAGATGAAGAAAGCAGCTTTGGAACAAGGTATAGAGGCAGAAATTTGGGCTGTTGGTGCTAATGAGGTGAAAGCTAATGCCAATCGAACAGATATTATTTTATTAGGACCTCAAGTACGTTATGCTCAACGTAAAATTGAATCTGAAGCACCTGGGGTTCCAGTTGCTCATATAGATATGAAAGATTATGGAATGATGAATGGTCAATCTGTTTTAAAACAGGCATTAGCAATACTTGAAAAAAATCAATAATGAAGTAGAGACAAAAGCTCTACTTTTTTTATTGTCAAAGTTTCTCTTATTCATATTCTTCAATTTTATGCATACAGTTTGATAGGAGGGATTGTATGCAAAAGATATATTTTAAAAAAATGGTTGATTTGAATCATCAGCTTCATGAATTAATTTCAATATCTGTTGATGAATCTATTCGTTATAAGATGGAAACAAATGGAATGCGTGCGGTTGGTAGTATTATGATTAATGGTGAATATAAAGATACACAGGAAAAACATCAATTTCATGAAACAATAGATTTAGATATTTTCGCATTATTTGAAAAGATTACAGATAAAAGAGATTTTCATGTGAAAGTAGAAGATTTTGATTATCATCTTGTTGATGGTAATTTGTCATTGGTTATACAGGCTTATGTATATGGGGTATTGGATGATGAAGATCGTGTTGTTGATACAGTGACGAGAAATGAAGAAATGAATCCTGCAGAAGAGATTGAGAAGCTTTTACGTGAAGAAGAAAAAATTGTGGATGTTATTCCTGAAACAAAGGAAGTGACAATTCAACAGACAAGGCCATTGGAAGATAAACAAGTTGATATGCCTGTTCAAGAAAGTGAAGATGTCAATAATGATGAAGATTTAGGCACATATTATTTTTATGTTGTTCAAGACGGTGATAGCTATGAAACTATTGCTAGACATTATAAAGTAGATGAATATGCTCTTAAGCAGTACAATCATGAGCGTTCTTTAACCCAGGGAACAATCGTTATTATTCCATATATGATATGAAGGAAATTATTTTAAAAAACTATGGACTTCATGTTATTGGTGAAATTAAGTTAAGTTCACATGTTTTTAAATTAAAATGTGAAGAAGGATACTATGTTGCAAAAATCACATCACAGAAATCATTACAGAATATGTATGATTCTATTGAAACATTGAATTTATCCTGTTTTGTTCATATCATACCGAATGATCATCATGAATATCTGACTTCCTATCGGCAACAATATCTTTATCTTATGCCGTTTATTGAAAGTGGTTCACAACATCTCAAGGAGATGAAAATTCAATTTTATTTTGAAACACTGGCTTATCTCCATGGTCATAGTTTTTATGATATGAAAGTCAATCAGCAATATTTTCATACACTTGAAAATGATGTTTTAAAAGTGATTCAGGAACGTATGGCTTATTATGAACAGATGATTACTAATTATGAAAATGAGCTTTACCGTTCACCTAGTCAATGGCTGCTTGTTATGAATTATTATCGTATCTATGATGCATTATGTTTAGCACGTCAATATTTATCACAGTATATGATTTGTGTTCAAAATTGTCGATCCATTCGTATTTGTATCACATATAAAAATTTTGATTATCAACATATTTCACTGAAATCTAAATGTTTAATATCACTTGATTATCTGGAAATGGATTTACCCATTTATGATATATTTGATATGTATCAAAAAATACCAGATATTCTTTTTGATTTGGATTGTTTGAGTCAATCCTATTTGAAAAAGTTTGAATTAAGAGAAGAAGAAAAATTATTACTTTGCTGTTTAATGAATATTGTGCCTATTATTCAATTAGAACATGACGAAATTGATAACATTATTAAGCTTTCACGCTTATTATATTATTTAGATTCAATTCATGATTTTATTACACAGTTATAATTGACTTTGATAGTCAGGTTTGTTAGAATATAATAGACGTTGAAGAGGAGGAGTACATTTTGTATTCTTAAAGAGAATCTCTGGTTGGTGTGAAGAGATAGAAGAAGAAATGGAAGGTAGCCTTGGAGTTTGTTTTCTGAATATTGAAGTAGGTAAACACGTATAACTGCGTTAAGGTTTATGAGGTATACAGATTGTATATGAATTAAGGTGGTACCACGAACATTCGTCCTTATGCGAATGTTCTTTTTTATTAAAGGAGGAGAAGAAATGGCTAATTATATTGTCTGGGGATTATTTATTTTTGCACTTTGCTTTTTAGGTTTTTTCTTTAAAAAAAGAGTTAATGAAAATAGGGCACATCGTCAAAAAGCTGCGATGGAATATGAAGCTAAAAAAGAGAGATATTCATATTTAAGACCTGGAGTCTTAGAAACATGTCCAAGAGAAGATGTGACTGCGGCAGCATTGTTTCATTGTATGAGAAAAGAAAATGATGATTTTGATCATTATTTTGAAAAAATGAATGAAAGTGAGAGAACTGTTTATGGTATTTATATGATTACATCTTCTTTAGAAGGTCGTAATGCATCTTTACATAGTTTCTTTTTAAGTCCAGCGAGTCAACCATATGTACCAATGGTAGTTGATATTTTTGAAAGAGTTGGTGCACATGAAATTGCTGATTTAATGAAAGCAGCAAGACGTTTTGCAGAAATTATTGAGAATGATGAAGAAGATGATGAAGATGATCCAGAAATGGGAGATTATTCAAGATATAATTTTTCAGATTTTACAAATGAATTTGTGACACTTGTCAGTACCACAAATCTAGGAGAAAAGTTAACACAATATGTTTTAGATCATAAAGAAGATTTTTATGATACAGATATTCCTGACGAAGATAAAGAGGGAGATGAAATCGATGAAAAAAGAATTAGCGACGAAATATAATCATAAAAGTGTAGAAGAAGGAAAATACAAAACGTGGTTAGATCATCACTATTTTGAAGCGGGAGATACTTCTAAGAAACCTTATAGTATTGTTATTCCACCACCTAATGTAACGGGGAAACTTCATTTAGGTCATGCTTGGGATACAACTTTACAAGATATGATTATTCGTTATAAAAGAATGCAAGGTTATGATGCATTATGGTTGCCTGGTATGGATCATGCGGGTATTGCAACACAAGCAAAAGTAGAAGCACGTTTAAGAGAAGAAGGTGTTTCTCGTTATGATTTGGGCAGAGAAAAATTCTTAGAAAAAGCTTGGTCATGGAAAGAAGAATATGCTTCTATTATTCGTAGCCAATGGGAAAAATTAGGATTATCATTAGATTATACAAAAGAACGTTTTACTTTGGATGAAGGATTAAGCGAAGCGGTTAAAACTGTTTTTGTAACGCTATATGAAAAAGGTTATATTTATCAGGGAGAACGTATTATTAACTGGGATCCAGTTCAACGTACAGCTTTATCAAATATTGAAGTTATCCATAAAGAAATTGAAGGACATATGTATTATTTCAATTATGAAGTTGTTGAAACAGGTGAAAAATTGATTATTGCGACAACACGTCCTGAAACAATGTTTGCCGATCAAGCGATTTTTGTTCATCCAGATGATGAAAGATATCAGCATTTGCTTGGCAAACATGCAATTAATCCTGCGAATGGTGAATCTTTACCAATTATGGCAGACAGCTACATTGACATGAGTTTTGGAACAGCTGTTATGAAATGTACACCAGCTCATGACCCTAATGACTTTGCTTTAGCAAAAAAATACCATTTAGCGATGCCAAAATGTATGAATGATGATGGTACAATGAATGAATTATGTGGTCAATATCAAGGGATGGACCGTTTTGAATGCCGTGAAGCTTTAGTCAAAGATTTTGAAGCAAGAGGTGTTGTTGATCATATTGAAAAACATATGCATCAGGTTGGACATTCTGAACGTAGTCATGCTATTGTTGAGCCATACTTATCAAAACAATGGTTTGTCAAGATGAAACCACTTGCTAATGCGGCATTAGAGAATCAATTAAAAGATTCTAAGGTTTCTTTTGTGCCACCTCGTTTTGAAAAAACATTTAAACAATGGATGGAAAATATTGAAGATTGGTGTATTTCACGTCAATTATGGTGGGGACATCAGATTCCTGCATGGTATCATAAAGAAACAGGAGAAATCTATGTGGGTAAAAATCCACCTGCAGATATTGAAAACTGGAAACAGGATGAAGATGTTCTTGATACATGGTTTTCAAGTGCTTTATGGCCATTTTCAACAATGGGTTGGCCAAATAAAGAGAGTGAACTCTATCAACGTTATTTCCCAACTGACACATTAGTCACAGGTTATGACATTATCTTTTTCTGGGTATCTCGTATGATTTTCCAATCATTAGAATTTACTGGCCAAAGACCATTTAAAAATGTTCTGATTCATGGTTTGATTCGTGATGAGCAAGGAAGAAAGATGTCTAAATCTTTAGGTAATGGTGTTGATCCTATGGATGTTATTGACCAATATGGTGCTGATACATTAAGATTCTTTTTAACAACAAATTCTGCACCTGGTATGGATTTAAGATATATTCCTGAAAAATTAGATGCTGCATGGAATTTTATTAATAAAATATGGAATTCTGCTAGATTTGTTTTAATGAATATTGATGAAAATATGTCTTATCAGGATTTATCATTTGATCATTTAAATTTAGCTGATCAATGGATTCTCAATCGTTTAAATGAAGTGATTGTTTCTGTTGATGAAAATATGGATAAATTTGAATTTGTTAATGTAGGTAGTGAACTTTATAATTTTATTTGGGATGATTTCTGTTCATGGTATATTGAATTGTCTAAGGTTCATTTAAATAGTGATAATGACATTGAAAAGAAAGCAACACAAAATACATTGGTTTATGTATTGAATGCAATTGTAAGATTATTACATCCATTTATGCCTTTTGTGACAGAAGAAATTTATCAATCTATTCCACATATAGAAGAATCTATTTGTATTGCGAAATGGCCTACTATTAATGATAGATTCAATAATGAACAAATTCAGGATCAATTTGTTTACTTAATTGATATCATTAAAGGTATTAGAAATTTAAGAGCTCAATATGTCATTAAAAATGCTATTGAAATTGCATATTCTATTCAAACACAGGATACTCAGCTTGAAAGCTTACTTGAAAATCTTTCACCATATATTTATAAACTTTGTCATGCTCGTTGCTTTGGTTATAATGTTGAAACATCTTCAAATGTAGCAACAGAAATGATCAAAGGTGGTAATGCTTTGATTATTGAATTAGGTGATTATATTGATTTGGAAGCAGAAAAGAAAAAGATGGAAGATGAAATCAAAAAGCTAGAAAACGAAATTAAACGTTGTGAATCTATGCTTTCTAATCCAAACTTTGTTCAAAAAGCACCTGCTCAAAAAGTTGAACAGGAAAGAAAGAAATTAGCTGATTATCAATCAAAGTATAATGCGATGAAAGATAAATTGAATATGATGTAAAGTGAAATTGAAAAATTTCACTTTTTTTCATTTTTAAGAAGAAAAAATTGAAAAAAATGTATATATAATAATTAGGGGCTACTGATGAAAGGAAGGGTCAGCATGAAAGAATTAACCGTACAACAGCAATGTGAAATTCAAGGTGGAGGTTTAATTGCGACTGCATTACTCTATTTGATATTAGGTGCTGCAGCGTATAAAATTATTAAATCTAAGAAGGGAAGAATTTCAATTCCAAGACTCATCAGTATTGAATGGAGAGATTAGTAATATGAAAGGCAATTTGCCTTTCATATTTTTATATGTTATAGCATAGATTAGAAAGGGTGATTAAAATGAAGTTTGAATGGAAAGTTGTTATTTTTGCAGTTGTTTGTTCTTTGGCATTTATGTTTATTTTTACATATGGATGCTCTCTAGGACAAAAGACACTTTATGCATATCAGGTTGGTATTTATAAGGAAGCAAGTAATAAAGATGAAAAATTAGCTGAATTGAAAGAAATGGGAATCGAAGGATATACCTATACAAAAAATGATCAATATTATGTATTATCAATGATTAGTGAAAAAAAAGAAGATATAGAAAAACATGCTACACAGGTAAAAGGAATCATGAAAACTTATATTGTGCCAACATCTACCACAAATGAAATGTTATTGGATTCTTTATCGAAAGGTGACGATCTATGATTAAGACATTACCATTAGAAGAAAATCCACGTGAAAAAGCATTAACATATGGTATTGAAACATTGAATAATGTAGAATTATTGGCACTGATATTAAGAACTGGGCATAAAAATGAATCGGTGATTCAATTGTCACAACGTCTATTAACGGAAATTGGAGGTTTTGCAAATCTATCGACAGTTACTTATGCAGATTTGATTGCTTTGAAGGGAATTAAGCAAGCAAAAGCAATTGAAATATTGAGTATTATAGAAATTGCTAAAAGATTAAAAGATGTTTCATCAATAGAGAAGCCATTACTCAATCCTTATGATATTTTTGAAAGAGTACATAACCAGTTGATGTTTTTAAAGCAAGAACATTTCCTGTTGCTCTGTTTGGATAATAAAAATAAAGTCATCAAAGAAAAAACCATTTTTATTGGCTCATTAAATATGAGTGTTGTCACGCCTAGAGAAGTCTTTAAAGAAGCTATCGCTATAAGCAGTGCAAAAATTGTTTTAGTACACAACCATCCAAGTGGAGATGCATTGCCTAGTGAAGAAGACTTGCTTATGACAGAACAGTTTCAAAAATTAGGACAAATGATGTCAATTGAAGTCATAGATCATATTGTGGTTGGGTGGAATCAATTTTATAGTATTATGGCAAAACAATTGTTTTTTTATGAATAAAGATGTGAAAATATAGGAATTTGATAAATTGTTTTTTACGAATTGCTTTTTTTATATTGAGATATTATAATGTATGAATGATAAGAGGTGGTATCTTTGTATAGAAAAGGTAATAAATGGACAAAACAAAAAAGAAGAATCGTTATTATAACAGTTGTACTGGTTTCATTTTCAGTATTAACACTTGTAACCAGTCGTTCTGCTTCAAGTATAGAAATTATTTTTAAAGATACAATTGCAAATTTAGAATATTATATTATTAAAGCGCCTATTCAATATGTAACAGGATTATTTGAAGAATATAATGATTTAAAAGATGTTTATGAAGAAAATGCAAAACTGAAGGAACAATTAGATAATTTGGCTCGTGAGAGTGCAATGAATGAAGTTTTAACAAATGAATTAAATGATTTAAAAGAAATTATGGATATTGATCATCTACCTACTGAATATCAGGTAAAATATACAAATGTGATTGCTAGAGATGCTCAAAACTGGAATAATCAGGTCACTATTAATTTAGGGAAAATTTCTGGTGTACAGGAAGGTATGGCAGTAGTCAATGCTCAGGGAATGATTGGGACAATTACAAGTGTCAGTGAAATTTCTTCAACAGTCACTTTATTATCAAGTGAAACATCCAAGTCACAATTGCCAGTTATGATTTTAAGTGGTGATGAGGAATACTATGGATTATTAAATCGTTATAATATTAATACACATAAATATTCTATTACTTTGCTAAGTGATGTTGAAACAATTGAAAAAGATGCTAAGGTTGTAACAAGTGGTCTAGGTGGAAAAGGAAAGAGTCCAAAAGGTATTTTAGTTGGAACAGTAGAAAATTATGCGACTGGTGATGATGCAACTGAGTCTGTTTGTGATGTCACACCTAGTGTGGATTTTGACGCTCTTAATGATGTTGCTGTTGTTCAAAGGGTGAATGAAGAATGAGAAAACGTGTCCAAGATAGCTATCTAGTCAAATGTTTTTTAGTCGTTTTTTTATGTTTTGTAGTCGATAGTACAATTCATTATTTCTTGCCCTATAATTTCACTAAAACCGGAATAACCATCACACCATACTTAGGTTTAATGATGTTTGCTTTATTAGTGAGGACAATAGACGGTGCAGAACGTTATTTCTTTGCAACCATATGTGGTCTTTATTATTCTGTTGTCTATGCAAATTCTTTAGCCATATATATTCTTATTTATTGTTTAATCGCCTTTGTTCGTTCATATTTGTTTAAATTAGACACATTAAATATTGTTGAATCTACAATTTTTTGTGTTTTGACAATATTCGCCCAGGAATGTATTGTATATTGGTTGATGTGGATTACCAATATGACAAGATATCCAATGGTTTCATTTGTAGTTATGCAATTATTACCAACACTACTTTTGAATGCTGTTTTATCAGTTATCATTTATTGGATCTACAATAAAGTGAAAATTGAGGTGAAATAATGAATATTGAAGTCAAAGGAATTAATGGAATACTGGTTATGAAAGTCAATGAGAATTGTACATTTCAGCAGTTTTTAGATGATTTGAATCAGCTTTTGGAGCAACCCCTATTTCAACAGGAGGGGTACTATCCAAGAGCTTTTTTTGATTTTGGCTGTCGAGTTTTAGCAATTGATGAAGTTCATTCTTTGATGGATTTACTGATGCAAAAAGAAAAGGTTTTATTTGATGGTATGACATATCATCAACAACCTCATCAGGTCCATATCAGAAAAGAACAACTTCACAATGGTGAAGAAATTATCATTGATCATGAAACATTGTTTTTAGGAATCGTCAATCCAGGAAGTTATGTTTATTGTTATCAGAATGTTTATTTTCTTAATACAGTCAAAGGAACTATTGTCGCAATGAATGAAGATGTACGTATATTTGGACATGATTTTCAAAATGCTCAAATTATAATTAATCAACAGACATTACATGATTTGACAACTTCTGCACTCACAAGCGTTTATTATAAAGATAACCAGATTATTTTGACGAAGGAGGAAAATTATGTGTCGAACTATAGTCATTACGTCGGGTAAAGGTGGTGTTGGAAAAAGTAGTATGACCATTAATTTGGGTTATGCATTAGCCAATATGAATAAAAAAGTATGTTTAATAGATGCGGATTTTGGTTTGAAAAACTTAGATGTCATGTTAGGATTAGAAAATAGAGTGATTTTTGATTTGAAAGATGTTATTTCAAATAAATGTTCTTTACAACAGATTTTAGTTAAAGATAAACGTATGCAATCTTTATATTTATTGCCTGCGTGCAAATCACTTTCTTTTGAAAATTTAAATTTAGATTATATGATCAATATGGTAGAACAGTTAAAACAGGAATTTGATTATATATTGATTGATAGTCCTGCTGGTATTGAAAAAGGGTTTCAATATGCCAGTAGTTTGTCAAAAGAAGCTATTATCGTTGTCAATCTAGATACTGTTTCTTTACGTGATGCTGATCGTGTTGTAGGCTTATTGTTGAAACAGGGTGTTGATCAATTACATATGCTTGTCAATAAATATAATGAATCAGATGTTTTGAAAGGGCGTTGTCCTTCACTTAAAGAAGCCTACGATATTTTGTCAATTCCATTGATTGGAATTGTTTATGAAGAACATGATATGATTGAGGCTAACAATAAAGGAATGCCTATTTATATGAATAAAAAAGAAAATATTTATCGATGTTTTGATCGTATTGTCAAACGATTAGAGGGGCAGGAGATTCCTTTTCAAAAAAATAAAAGAAAACCTCTACTGGAACGTCTTTTTAGATAATATTTTTTTGTTTTCTTTCATAAGTTAAAATGAGGTGAAAACTTGTGAATGATATTGATGAAATTAGAAGGAGAATGGAGAAGAGAAGGGCGCATCGTCATCCTGTCTTAACTGATCGTCATTTTTCTAAAATTTATAATGGTATGATTAAAGCAATGGTTGCTTTACTTGTGGGAATTGCTATTTGTGCATATGTTAAGGTTAGTCCTAATGGAGATTATATTAAAGATTACGTATTAAATGATTTGCAGTTTTCAAAAGTCACATCATGGATTAACCAGCATTTATTGTCTTTTCAAGGACAAGAGGAAACTGCAACTGTTTCATCAAAGATGAATTATACACATATCAAAGATAATTATTATACGAATCAGTCTAACGAAGTATTGAATTTTGGCAAGGGACGTGTCATCTATGTGGGAGAACAGAATTTATTAGGAAAATATGTAACGATTCTTTTAGAAAATAACATAGAAGTGACATTTGGAAATATGCAGGATGTTTTTGTAAGTATGTATGACCAGGTTGAAGAATCAACTATATTGGGAACATATGAAGATCAGGTTATGATTGTTTTTACTCAAGGTGAACAGGAAATTGATTATTCAACATTTGAAGAGCTTATATCATAAACTTTCTATCCACCCAATTACACTTGTTTATTTTCTTTTTTCATGGCTGGGAGGATATTTGAAATGGTATCTTTCAACTTTATTGATTGTTTGTTTACATGAAATATGCCATCTCTTGATGGCATATTATTTTCATTTTCAAATTAAAAAGATAGAATTGCTTCCATTTGGAGCTTATTTGTATTTAAAAGATTTTTATTTTCAATCTATCTGGAAAGAAATGTGTGTTGTTTTAGCTGGACCATGTAGTCATTTGTTTATTTATGCAGGAATTCAAATGTTAAGTCATGGTGTTTATCAGGACTTTTTATTAACAATGAATATGTTTGTTTTGTGTTTTAATCTTTTACCTATCTATCCTTTGGATGGTGGTAGATTTCTAAGCTTACTTTTACAAAGTATTATGGATCTAAAAAAGTCTTTATTTTTGACTTTAAAAATATCTATTTTTGTATATTGTTTGCTTTTCTTGTTTTATTTGCAAATGAATACTGTTGTCATTTTATGCTATCTTTTTTATCAGCTATGTTGTTTTTATAGGTTTATTTTTATTTATTTAAGGACATATTATGGAAGGATACCGTCTTTTTCTAATCAACGACCACCTCTTGTTCATGATCGTATAATATATCGAAGAGGTTATCATAATTATTATGTTATTGATCAAAAAATGAGAGATGAAAAAGAAATGGTACCAGAGCTTTTAAAAAGTATAAAAAAATGAAAAATATAGGAAATTATCTTGTTTTTTTGGACGTGTTATGGTATTATACAACGGGTATTGAAAATACACACATTGTGAATTCATAAATCGAGTGCCTGTTCATGGTGGTTTATGTTAGAAACAATGGAGGAAAAAAACGAAAGGGAGGAAGTTACAATGGCAGTAATTTCAATGAAAAAATTATTAGAAGTGGGTGTTCATTTTGGACATCAAACAAAAAGATGGAATCCAAAAATGGCTCCATACATTTTCACAGCTAGAAACGGTATTTATATCATTGATTTAAAGAAATCATCTGATAAAATTGATGAAGCTTATGCAGCTTTAATGGATATCGTTGCTAAAGGTGGAAAAGTTTTATTTGTAGGAACTAAAAAACAAGCTCAAGAAGCTGTTCAAACTGAAGCTGAAAGATCTGGAAGTTTCTATGTAAATTCTCGTTGGTTAGGTGGAACATTAACTAACTTCAAAACTATCCAAAAGAGAATTAGAAGATTAAAAGAATTAGAAAAAATGGAAGAAGATGGAACTTTAGAATTATTCACTAAAAAAGAAGCAGTTCTTCTTATGAAAGAAAAAGCTAAGTTAGAAAAGAACTTAGGTGGTATCAAAGAAATGAGAAGATTACCAAATGCTTTATTTGTAGTAGATCCTAAAGTTGAACATAACGCAGTTGCAGAAGCAAGAATCTTAGGTATCCCTGTATTTGGTATCGTTGATACAAACTGTGATCCTGATGAAGTGGATTATGTAATCCCTGCTAATGATGATGCTATTAGAGCTGTTAAATTAATTGTAGCTGCTATGGCAGATGCAGTATGTGAAGCAAAAGGTGAACCAGTAACAGTTGCCTATGTAAAAGATGAAGATGATAAAGAAGTATCAATGAATGATGCTGTTGCTTCTGTAGAAGAAAACAAACAAAAAGGACCTAGATACAAAAATGCTGGACGTCCTAAAAATAACAAACCTGCTGAAGTAAGCAAACCAGCTGAAGTTAAAGAAGAAAAAACTGAAGCATAGTTAATAAGAGGGGAAGCTTATGCTTTCCTTTTTTTATAAAAAAGATGGAGGAGAAAAAAATGGCTATTAGTGCAAAATTAGTAAAAGAATTACGTGAAAAAACTGGTGCTGGAATGATGGATTGTAAAAAAGCACTTGAAGCTTGTAATGGTGATTTAGAAGCTTCTTTTGACTGGTTAAGAGAAAAAGGAATTGCTAAAGCTGCAAAAAAAGCAGATCGTATTGCTGCTGAAGGTTTAACTGCTTTTGTTGTTGATGGAAATGCTGCAGCAATCGTTGAAGTTAACTCTGAAACAGACTTCGTTGCTAAAAATGCTGAATTCCAGGAATTAGTAGCTTTAACAGCAAAAACAATTGTAAATGCAAAACCTCAAGATGTAGAAGCTGCTTTACAATTAGATGTTGAAGGTAAAGATTTAGGAACTGTTATTGCTGAAAAAAGTGGTAAAATTGGTGAGAAATTAAGTTTAAGAAGATTTACTGTAATGACTAAAAATGATGATGAAATCTTCGGTGCATATTCTCATATGGGTGGAAAAATGTGTGCTTTAGTTAAAGCTTCTGGTATTGATGAAGTGAAAGCTAAAGATGTTGCGATGCAAGTTGCTGCAATTGCTCCACAATATATTGATAGAACAGCTATTCCAGCTGAAATTTTAGAACATGAAAGAACTGTTTTAAAAGCTCAAGCTATGGAAGAAAATGCTAAGAGTGCAAAACCAAAACCAGAAAATATTATTGAAAAAATGATTGAAGGGCGTTTAAACAAAAACTTAAAAGAAATGTGCTTAGTTGATCAAGCATTCATTAAAGATTCTGATCAAACAGTAGCTCAATACTTAGGTAATGGTAAAGTTTTAGAAATGGTACGTTTTGAAGTTGGTGAAGGAATGGAAAAACGTGAAGAAAACTTTGCTGAAGAAGTTGCTGCTCAAATGAGAGGATAATTATATAAATAGAAAGGACACACTTTTTGTGCCCTTTTCTTGTAAAATGGAGGAGAGATCATATGAAGTACAAAAGAGTTTTATTAAAGCTAAGTGGTGAAGCGTTAGCTGGTGAACAGGGATTTGGAATTAATCCAGTTGTTGTTGCAGATGTTGCAAGACAAATTAAAGATGCTAAAGATTTAGGTGTAGAAATTGCTATTGTTTGTGGTGGTGGAAACATTTGGCGTGGTAAAACTGGTAGTGATATGGGTATGGAAAGAGCCGCTGCTGACTATATGGGAATGTTAGCGACTGTGATGAATGGTATGGCTTTACAAAATGCATTAGAAGCTATTGGTTTGGATACACGTTTATTATCAGCTATTGATATGAAAGAAGTGGCAGAACCTTATATTAGAAGAAGAGCGGTACGTCATTTAGAAAAAAATCGTATTGTTATTTTTGGAGCAGGAACTGGTAGTCCATTCTTTACAACTGATACAACTGCTGCTTTGCGTGCGGCTGAAATGAATGCTGATGTTATTTTAATGGCTAAAAATGGTGTTGATGGTGTTTATTCAGCTGATCCTAAAATCGACCCACAAGCTAAAAAATATGATCATATAACATATTTAGATGTATTAAATGAAGATTTACATATCATGGACCAAACAGCAATTACATTATGTAAAGACAATGGTATCGATCTTTGTGTATTTAATATGCAAGAAGATGGTAATATTGCACGTGCATGTAATGGTGAATCAATTGGTACAATTATTTCAAAAGGAGGGAAAGAAACATGCTAGATTTAATTTTAGAAGAAACTAAAGAAAAAATGGAGAAATCTATTGAAGCTTTTAAACACGAACTTTCATCAGTAAGAACTGGTCGTGCCAATCCAACTATGCTTGATAGAGTAAAAGTTAATTACTGGGGTGAAATGACACCTTTAAATCAAACTGCTGGTATTTCAGTTGTAGAAGGACGTCAACTTGTTGTTAAACCATATGATAAAAATATTTTAAAAGATATTGAACATGCTATTTATGAAGCTAATTTAGGATTAACACCACAAAATGATGGTGAAATTATTCGTATCAATGTCCCAGCATTAACTGAAGAAACAAGAAGAGAATACGTAAAACAAGCGAAAAAATATGCTGAAGATGCAAAAGTGGCTTTACGTAACATTCGTAGAAATGCTAATGATGATGTTGAAAAAGCTGATTTATCTGAAGATGAAGTTAAATTAGGTAAAGAGAAAGTTCAAAAATTAACTGATCAATATGTTAAAATCATTGATCAATTAACAAAAGACAAAGAAAATGATTTAATGACAGTTTAGTTTTTTAGACTCCTGCTTAAAAGTAGGAGTTTTTTTGTAGAATATTTTAAGATAAGAGTTCGCATGTTGAATCCTTTTATGTTATAATACAAAAAGATTATGAGGTGACGATATGTTTTTTAAGAAAAAAAGAAAAATAGATTATGATTTAGATATGACCAATATTCCTAAACATATTGCTTTTATTATGGATGGTAATGGTCGCTGGGCAAAAAAAAGAAAAATGCCACGTACATATGGACATCATGAAGGTACAAAAACAATTCGTACTTTAGCCTTAGAAGCAAACCGTCTTGGTGTAAAGGCTATGACTGTTTATGCTTTTTCTACTGAAAATTTTAAAAGAGATGCCAGTGAAGTCGAATATATTTTTAAATTACCTAAAGAATTTTTTAATCTTTATTTGAAGGAATTAATGGATAATGATGTTCAAATTCGTTATATTGGTCATTTAGAAATGGCTCCAATAGAAACACAGAAAATCATTAAAGATGCAATTGCACAAACAGCACAAAATCATGGGTTGATTTTGACATTTGCCTTTATTTATGGTGGCCGTGATGAAATTATTGAAGCAACAAAAGATATTTGCGAACAATATAAAAATGGTCATATTACTTTAGAAGATATTACAGAAGATTATTTTGAAAGACATCTTATGACAAAAGATCTTCCACCTGTTGATTTAATGGTGAGAAGTAGTGGCGAATGTCGTTTATCAAATTTTTTACTTTGGCAATTAGCTTATGCTGAATTTGTTTTTGATGAGACATTATGGCCTGATTTTGATGAAGAGAGATTGCATCATGCTATTGCGATATATCAAGGTAGAGAAAGAAGATTTGGAGGTGTTTTAAAATGAAAACACGTATTATCACAGCTATCGTTCTTCTTATTGTTATTTTGCCATGTGTGATATGGGGTGGTTTACCATTTAAGGCATTAATAGGTATTGTTGCAGGAATTGCTGTTTTTGAAATGCTTTCTATCTGCAATCGTCCCAAAGCTCATATTTATTTATATCCAATCGTAGCTATCTTTGTATTTTATTCTTTATATTTTGAAAAATCATTACTGATTTCAAGTGAAATTATTATTTTATATATGATTATTTTAATGGCATGTAGTATGTTTGATGAAGGTATGAACTTTTTAAGATTGTGTTATTATTTTACATCAGGTGTTTTAATTGCTATGGGATTACATATGCTTTATCAACTACGTTTAACATATGGATTAGAATATATTTTGATTCTTGCTTTGGCTACTTTTGGTACAGATACAGGAGCTTATTTTACAGGGATGTGTTTTGGAAAGCATAAATTAAATCCTCGTCTTTCACCTAAAAAAACGATTGAAGGTTCGATTGGTGGAATCTTTTTAGGAACTGTTCTTTCTGCTGGATACGGTGCATATATTCAAATAGATATGCCCATAATCTGGTTGATTATTATGTGTTTCATATTAACAATGACAAGTCAAATTGGTGATTTAACTTTTAGTAGTATGAAAAGAACCTTTGAAGTCAAAGATTTCTCTCAGATTTTACCTGGTCATGGTGGGATTTTAGATCGTTTTGATTCAATTCTTTTTAATGCAATGGTTTTTGGTATTTTGATTCATTTTATAACAATGGTGGTGGCTTAATATGAAGAAAATTTGTGTTTTAGGAGTAACCGGTTCAATTGGTCAACAAACTGTTGATGTTGTGAAACATCATCGTGATGAGTTTGAAATTGTAGCCATGAGTGCAGGTCGAAATATTGATTTATTAGAACAGATAATGACAGTTATTCATGCTAAGCATATTTGTGTTCAAAATGAAGAAGATATGCTTTATCTTCAAAGAAAATACAAAGATGTTCATTTTTATTGTGGTCAGGAAGGTTTGGTAAGTATTGCGACTTTAAGTGAAATTGATATTGTTTTAAATGCAATTGTTGGTTTTGCTGGCTTGCTTCCTACGATGAATGCTATTAAAGCTCATAAAGATATTGCTTTGGCTAATAAAGAAACACTTGTTGTTGCTGGACATTTGATTATTCCTCTGATAAAAGAATATGGGGTACAGTTATTACCTGTAGATAGTGAACACTCTGCTATTTTTCAATGTATCAATGGTGAATATCATGGAGAAATTAATAAAATTATTTTAACAGCAAGTGGTGGAAGTTTTCGTGATAAAACAAGATCTGAACTTTCACATGTCAGTGTTGAAGATGCACTTAAGCATCCAAACTGGTCTATGGGTGCAAAGATTACCATTGATAGTGCGACTTTATTTAATAAAGGTCTTGAAGTCATGGAAGCCAAATGGCTTTTTGATGTTGATTATGACGATATAGAAGTTCTTATTCATCCAGAAAGTATTATACATTCCATGGTTGAATATAAGGATACTGCTGTTATTGCACAGCTTGGAACACCGGACATGCGTTTACCTATTCAATATGCTTTAACTTATCCGCATCGTTTCCCATTAATGGGTGGCAAACGTTTATCATTAAGTGAAGTGGGAACTTTGCATTTTGAAAAACCTGATTTTCATCGTTTTCATGCATTAGCTTTGGCATATGAAGCAGGGCGTAGAGGAGGTTCAATGCCATGTGTTTTAAATGGTGCAAATGAACAGACAAATACTTTATTTTTAAAGAAAAAAATTGAATTTTTAGATATTGAAAAATATGTTGAAGAAGCTATGCGTGCGCATCATTGGATTGATCATCCAACTTTAGAACAACTCATTGAAATTGATCAATGGGCAAGAAATTTTGTAAAAGAAAGAGTAGGAGAAATATAGATGCAGACAATCATTACTATCATAGTATTTTTATTGATATTAGGTTCAATCATTATTATTCATGAATTTGGACATTTCATTGCTGCTAAAATTTTTGGTGTCTATTGTTCACACTTTTCAATAGGATTTGGTCCTAAATTATGGTCTAAAAAAGGTAAGGAAACGGAATATGAAATTCGTGCTTTGCCTTTTGGGGGCTTTGTTTCTATGGCTGGTGAAGAACAGAGTGATGAAGAAGAACTCAAAGATATTCCTCTTGAAAGAACTTTAAAAGGAATTAAAACATATCAGAAAGTGATTATCTTTTTAGCTGGAGTCTTTATGAATTTTGTATTGGCAGTTGTTGTCACATTTGGTGTTAATGCACTGAGTGGTCAGTTACCTGTTCAAACAGCTCAAGTTGGTCAAATTATAGAAAATTCTCCTGCTCAACAGGCAGGATTAGAAACGGGAGATATTATTCAAGAATTAACGATTAATGAAACAGGACAAGTTATTTTAGTATCAAATTTTGGGGATATTCAACTGACTCAAAAAGATCTTCAGACAACCGCATCTACAATCCATGTTCAAATTAAAGTGGATCGTGATGGGCAGACAAAAAATTTACAGGCAACTTTAAAATATGATCAGTCATCACAAGCTTATAAATTAGGAATTTATCAGGCAACACGTTCTATGAATATAGCTGAAGCGATTCAATATACGTTTATTTCTATTGGTGAAATGAGTGTTGCGATTTTTGTGGCTCTTGGTCAATTGATTACTCGTTTTAGTGAAACAGTTACACAGCTTTCTGGGCCTGTTGGGATTTATCAGGTCACTTCGCAGGTCACACAAACTGGGCAGATTACTTACATTTTAAATTTATTGGCTTTGCTTTCAGTCAATGTAGGTATCTTTAACTTATTGCCAATTCCTGGTTTGGATGGATGTCAGGTTATTTTTGCATTAATTGAAAAGGTTATTGGAAGAGAATTGCCTGAAAAAATCAAGATTGCTTTGCAGCTTTGTGGATTAGGATTGGTTATGTTATTAATGATTTTTGTCACATATCAAGATGTTTTAAGAATATTTCAATAAAAGGGATTTTTATCCCTTTTTGCTATAGGAGGTTTATTGGATGGATAAAATGCTTATATTATTACAGCAGCTTCATCTTGAAAACGAAGTTTCTGCTTTGAAACATGCTTATATTGAGCGTGTAATTGTACATAAAGATAACTCTTATACATTTTATATTGGTGCATCACATATTGTGCCATTAACAGAAATCAGATTATTATTCGCAGCTAAAAAAGAATTTCCTTATCCATGTGAATTTCTTTTTGATTGGGCATCTTCGTATACTCCTCAAGACGTTAAAGAATATGCTCTATTTATTTTTGATGGATTAAAACATCGTTTTCCACAAATTGATTTTATTAAAGAAGATTTATTATCTTTTGAAAATAATACTCTTGAAATTGAGGTTATTAATGATATTCAACTCAATCAGCTAGAGAAATTATATAAAATTTTTGATAAGTATTTTAATAAATTTGGAATGCAAATTGGTTTTCATGCTTTTATTGATCAAAATAATCAAACATATCAATCCATCCAAGAGGAAATGGATGCTTTAAATGAAGTTCAAGTTGATATGAAAACATTTGATCAGGTTAGTGAGGCTCCCAAAAAAGAAAATAAACCAAAGTATCAAGGATATAAAAAAGATTATTTTTCATTAACAATTGATGAAATTGATGACACGGTCAAAGAAGTGATGATTCAAGGCTATGTTTTTAAAGAAGAATCTAAGAAAGTCAAATCAGGAAAAACAATTCAATCATTATATGTGACTGATTATACCAACAGTATTGTTGTTAAACGTTTTGAAAATAAAGGTGGCAACAGTGTTGAAGAGATGAATAAAGTCAAAAAAGGTAATGTTTGGGTACGTGTAAAAGGAAATGTTGAATATGATACATATATGAAAGATACTGTTATTGTGGCTCGAGAAGTAGAAGTCATTCCTTCACCTAAAATACGTCAAGATCAGTCTGAAAAAAAACGTGTTGAATTACATGTGCATTCAAAGATGTCAGCAATGGATGGAATTGGCAGTATTTCTGAGTATATCGAAAGAGCTGCTTATTGGGGACATCAGGCTATAGCCGTTACTGATCATGGAAATGTTCAATCATTTCCAGAGGCACAAACAGCAAGTCAGAAACATAAGATCAAAATGATTTATGGGGTCGAAATGTATATGATTGATCCAGAATTTACAGTTGTTTATAATGAAACAGACAAAACATTAAAAGATTTAACATTTGTATCTTTTGACCTTGAAACAACTGGATTATCTGTTATGGATGATGATATTACTGAATTTGGTGCGGTTAAAATAAAAAATGGACAGGAAATTGATCGTATTCAAAGCCTTATTAAACCTCATAAACGTATCTCACAGAAGATTACCAATTTAACACATATTACAAATGAAGATGTTAAAAATGCACCTTCAATTGAAGAATTTATACCGAAAATTTTAGACTTCTTTGGTGATGATGTTATTGTGGCTCATAATGCAACTTTTGATGTTGGATTTTTAAATGAAATCTTAACACGATATGGATATCAGAAATTAAAGAATCCAGCTATTGACTCATTAACTTTAGCGTGGAAGCTTTTACCAGATTTGAAAGGATATCGTTTAGGTAATGTTGCCAGACATTATCGTATTCCTTATGATGGTGATGATGCCCATCGTGCTGATTATGATGCTGAAGTTTTAGCTGGTGTTTTTAATATGATGTTACATGATTTGATGCAACAAGGTTATTATAATGTATTGGATATGAATAAAATGGAATGTCCACAGGCATATAAGATTGTTCGTCCTAAACACATGTGTGTTCTTGCTAAAGATAAAACAGGTTTAAAAAATATGTTTAAACTTGTTTCTGAAGCGAATACAACTTATTTTGAA
The DNA here is from genome assembly GCF_002161155.1 of Massilimicrobiota sp. An105. Classification (NCBI taxonomy): domain Bacteria; kingdom Bacillati; phylum Bacillota; class Erysipelotrichia; order Erysipelotrichales; family Erysipelotrichaceae; genus Massiliimicrobium; species Massilimicrobiota sp. An105. The sequence goes on along the minus strand of NZ_NFLY01000010.1, from coordinate 37,906 downwards.
AAAACATCACGTATTCCACGAGAACGTTTAGAGTTTTATCGTGAAGGTTTATTATTTGGTAGTGGGTGCTATAACTCAGAAATTTTTGATCTTGCAATGACAAGAAGTCTTGATGAATTAAAAAAAGCGATGTCTTTTTATGATTATATTGAAATTCTTCCATTAGATATATGCCAATATTTTGTTGAAAGAGGCCGTGTTGATACGATGGAAGATCTCACTCGTATTTTGCGTCGTATTGTAGATACTGCAAAAGAAATGGGAAAATTGATTGTTGCGACTGGTGATGTTCATTATTTAGATCAAAAAGATAAAATTTTCCGAGATGTTTTTACATGCAATCCTAAGATTGGATTAGGTGGAGCTTTGCATCCATTGACAGACCGTAATAATCCTACAGCCTGGATACCTGATGAGTATTTGCGTACAACTCAGGAAATGATGGATAGTCTTTCTTATTTAAGTGAAGATGAAAAGTATGAATATGTTATTGAAAATACAAATAAAATTGCAGATATGATTGATGGTTCCTTCCATGTTGTTCATGATAAATTATTTACACCTCATATTGATAATGCTGATGAAAATTTACGTCAATTATGTTTTGATAATGCGCATAAACAATATGGAGAAGTCCTACCTGATATTGTTGAAAAGCGTTTAACAAAGGAATTAGATAATATCATTAAACATGGGTTTGGAGTTATCTATTATATTGCACATAAGCTTGTTAAAAAATCTAACGAGGCAGGCTATCTTGTAGGAAGTCGAGGATCAGTAGGGTCGTCATTTGTTGCGACAATGGCTAATATTTCAGAAGTTAATCCTTTACCTCCGCATTATTATTGCCCACATTGTCAATATAATGAGTTTTTACCCGAAGGGTATATTGCTAATGGTTATGATCTTCCTGATAAAAAATGTCCGAAATGTGGACATCCTTTAAAAGGTGATGGACATAACATTCCATTTGAAACATTCTTGGGATTTAATGCTGATAAAGTACCGGATATTGATTTGAACTTCTCAGGTGATTATCAGCCAACGGCTCATGCTTATACAAAAGAAATTTTTGGTGAAAGTCATGTCTATCGTGCCGGTACAATCTCAACTGTAGCTGAAAAAACAGCTTATGGTTATGCAAAAGGTTATGCAGAGTTAATGGGAAAAGAAAATACTATGCGTCAGGCTGAACTGGAAAGAATTGCTAAAGGATGTACGGGTGTAAAACGTACAACTGGTCAGCATCCAGGAGGAATCATTGTTATTCCTGAAAATATGGATGTCTTTGATTTTACACCATATCAATATCCTGCTGATGATTTATCTGCGGAATGGAAAACAACGCATTTTGACTTCCATGCTATTCATGATAATGTATTAAAATTTGATATTTTAGGACATGTTGATCCAACCGTTATTAGAATGCTGCAAGATTTAACTGGCGTTAATCCTAAGGATATTCCAACCAATGATCCAAAAGTCATGAGTTTATTTAATTCGACAGAAGCATTAGGCATTGATTTGAGTTATTTAAACTGTAAAACGGGAGCACTTGGATTGCCTGAGTTTGGTACTAAGTTTGTACGTGGGATGCTTGAACAGACGCATCCGACTTCATTTAGTGATTTGGTTATTTTATCAGGGCTATCTCATGGAACAGATGTTTACCTTGGAAACGCTGAAACACTGATTAGTTCAGGAACATGTACACTAAAAGAAGTTATTGGGTGTCGTGATGATATTATGGTTTATTTGATTGAAAAAGGTCTACCTAATAAAGATGCTTTTGATATTATGGAATGCGTTCGTAAAGGAAAATCACCGGTTGTTTTTCCAGAGAAAAAATATGAAGAGCTAATGCGTCAGCATGATGTACCAACATGGTATATTGAGTCATGTAAAAAAATCAAATACATGTTCCCTAAAGCTCATGCTGCTGCGTATGTTTTAAGTGCCGTACGTGTTGCTTGGTGGAAATTATATTATCCTAGAGAATATTATGCTGTCTATTTCACGACACGTTGTGATGCCTATGATATTGAAACGATGATTCAAGGAAAGGAAGCTGTCTATGCGAAATATCAGAGCATTTTAAATGATAAGCAAAACGGAGTCAAAATTTCAAATAAAGAAGAAGCTTTGATTTCTGTTTTTGAAATCGCCTTAGAAATGTTTGAAAGAGGAATGCATTTTAGTAATATTTCTTTGGAAAAATCTGATTCGCAGAACTTTATTATAGATCCAGATGATGACTCGGCATTATTACCACCATTTGTTTCTATTGATGGTTTAGGAACATCCGTTGGTGATAGTGTTGTTGAAGCACGACAGAAAAATAAATTCTTATCAAAAGAAGATGTCATGAAACGTACAAAATTAACAAATAATCAAATTGATTTTCTAACAAAACTGGGGGCATTTGAAAATATGTCTGAAGAGAATCAATTATCATTATTTGATTTCTCATAAAAATGGTGATGAAAGCATTGTTTTTTGTGATTGATTATGTTATATTATAAAAGTAATCAGTGATTTACGAGAGGGGAAACCCTCTCGTTTATATTTGTAAACGGAGGATTATATGCTAGAAAAAATCAAACAACTTATTCAACCTATATTAAATGATCATGATGTTTATTTAGATGACATTGAATATGTCAAAGAAAAAAATGAATGGTATTTAAGAATTTTTATTGAGAAAAATAATGGTCATCTTGATATGGATACATGTGTTGCAGTGAGTGAAGCTATTAGCGATATGTTAGATCAGGAAGATTTGATTGAAGATGAGTATTATTTAGAAGTATCTTCACCTGGTGCTGAAAAACCATTAAAAACACTTGAAAAAGTTCAACAATCTATTGGAGAGTATGTATATATCCAGTTTAAGAATCCAACTCAAGGCATGAATGAGGTTTATGGGACAATACTGAATGTTGAAGGTACTCAAATTGAGTTACAGTATATGGTAAAAAACATTAAGAAAAAATGCAATATTGATTATAATGATATTGCTTTTATAAGGTTAGCTGTTAAATTTTAAGGAGGATAATGTAAAATGGCTAGTAAAAAATTTATTCAGGCACTTGATTTATTAGAAAGTGAAAAAGGTATCAAAAAAGAAATTGTGCTTGATGCTTTAAAAGAAGCATTAGAAAAATCATATAAAAAGAACTATGGTGGTCCTGAGTCAATTATTCGTGTTGAAATTAATGAAATCAATGGAAAGATTCGTTTATATGAGATTAAACATGTTGTTGATGATGTCAATGATGAAGATTATGAACTGTCTTTAGAAGAAGCTCAAATGATTAATCCTAAGTATCAAATAGGTGATGATGTTGTCACTGAAGTTGATCCAGAAGTTTTTGGACGTTTGGCAGCTATTCAGACAAAACAGTTGTTGAAACAAAAAATTCGTGAAGCTGAAAAAGAAACATTATATAACGAATATATTGATAAAAAAGACGATATTATTAATGGAACTGTTGATCGCGTAGAAGAACGTTTTGCGATTATTAATATTGGTAGAACAGGTGCTTTATTACCATTAAATCAACAAATTCCAGGTGAAAAGATATATGAAGGGCAACGTATTAAAGTTTATGTGAGTGATGTTGAACGTAATACAAAAGGAACACATATTGGTGTTTCAAGAACAGAACCTGGATTAGTAAAAAGATTATTTGAAATGGAAGTTCCTGAAATTTATGATGGAACTGTTGAAATCAAATCTGTATCTCGTGAAGCTGGAGATCGTAGCAAGATTGCAGTTTATACAAGTCATGAAAATATTGATCCTATTGGAGCATGTGTTGGTCCAAAAGGAAGCCGTGTACGCAATGTTGTGAATGAATTAAATGGAGAAATGATTGATATTGTTGAATGGAGTGAAGATCCAGTTGTGTATATTTCACACGCCTTATCACCATCAGATGTTGTACATGTCGATATTGATGAAGAAAAACACAGTGCTTTAGTTATAGTTCCTGATAATCAGTTATCACTTGCTATTGGAAAAAGAGGTCAAAATGCACGTTTAGCAGTACGATTAACTGGATGGAAAATAGATATCAAGTCAGTTAGTGAAGCTGCAAATGAAGGTATTATATATGGTGAGGATGCTGAATTTGAAAAATCATTTGAAGCAGAAATGATAAAAGAAGACGAACCTGTTATTGAAGAATCATTTGAAGATAAATTATCTGAAACAGATGAAGAATTACAAGAAAATTTCGAAGAAAATGATATAATAGAAGAAGATAGTGATATGTATCAAGAAGATCATGATGAATCAGAGGAATCAGAAGAATCAGAAGAATTCGATGATTATGATGACTATGATGAGTATGATGATTATGATTATGATCCAAAATATGATGAAGACATTGATTATGATGAATTTGACAAATATTATGATGAAAAATAGGGGTGATTTTGAGTGCGAAAGATACCTTTAAGAAAGTGTGTAGCAACACAAGAACAATTGCCTAAAAAAGAATTGATTCGTGTGGTGAGAAATAAAGAAGGTGAAGTATTTGTTGATCCAACAGGAAAGATGAATGGAAGAGGTGCTTATTTAAAGAGAAGCCTTGAAGCAATTGAAATAGCTCAAAAAAAAGGAGTTTTAAAAAAATCTCTTGAAGTAGATATACCTGATGAGATTTTTGAAGAATTAAAAAAATATGTTGGATAAAAGTACGATTTCATTGTTGGGATTAGCAATGCGTGCTAGAAAAATTGCTACAGGAGATGTGTTATTAAAGTCAATTCGACAAAAAAAGGTTGATTTTGTTATCATTGCAGAAGATGCAAGTGATAATACCAAAAAGAAATATATTGATAAATGTACCTATTATCATATTGATTATTGTGTTATGGGACAAAGTGAAGAACTTTCTCAAGCCATTGGGAAAAACAATCGTGTTGCGTTAGGTATATTGGATAAAGGTTTTGCAAATAAAATCAAATCAAAATGAGGAGGTTGATATTATGGCAAAAAAGAATACATCAACAAAGAAAAAGGGAAACCATCATAAAAAGAAACTCATTTCTAATATTCCACAAAAAAAGGAAGAAAAGAAATTGGGAGATGGAATTATTGAATATGAAGATGGTATTACAGTTGGTGAATTAGCTGAGATGATTGGACAGACACCAGCTAATGTTATTAAAGTTTTATTCATGCTTGGAACAATGGTAACAATCAATTCATCATTAAATGATGAACAAGTTGAGTTAATTTGTCTTGAGTATGGTTATGAAGTAAAGAAAAAGGTTATTGTCAGTGAAATTAACTTTGAAGATATTGAAATCATTGATGATGAAGCTGATTTAGTTGGTCGTCCACCAGTTGTTACAATTATGGGACATGTTGATCATGGTAAGACAACTTTACTTGATTATATTAGAAAATCAAGAGTGGCAGAAGGCGAATTTGGTGGTATTACTCAACATATTGGTGCTTATCAGGTTGAAGTGAATGGAAAGAAAATCACGTTCTTGGATACGCCTGGACATGAAGCATTTACTGCAATGCGTGCCCGTGGAGCGCAATTAACAGACATTGTTATTATTGTTGTTGCTGCTGATGATGGCGTTATGCCACAAACAAAAGAAGCAGTTGACCATGCCTTAGCTGCTGGTGTACCTATTGTTGTCGCTATTAATAAAATTGATAAAGAAGGTGCTGATCCTGAACGTATCAAAGGTGAAATGAGTGAATTAGGTTTAATGCCTGAAGAATGGGGTGGAGATACAGTTTACTGTAATATTTCTGCAAAAAAAGGAATTGGAATTCAGGAATTATTAGAAACATTGACAGTTGTTGCAGAACTTGCTGATTTAAAAGCAAATCCAAAACGTTATGCTTATGGTAGTGTTGTTGAAGGTCGTTTGGATAAAGGAAGAGGACCTGTTGCAACTTTACTTGTACAAAATGGAACATTAAGAGCTGGAGATCCAATTGTTGTTGGAACTGCCTTTGGACGTGTTCGTCAGATGCTTGGTGATCATGGAAAAGAATTAAAAGAAGCTGGTCCTTCAACTCCAGTAGAAATTACAGGATTGAATGATGTGCCTGTAGCTGGTGATAAGTTTATGGCATTTGAAACCGAAAAGATGGCTCGTCATGTTGGAGAAGAAAGACAAAAGGCTAAACAGGAACAAGATCGTGGTGTTAGCTCAGCAATGAGCTTAGATGATTTGTTCAACCAAATTAAAGAAGGACAGGTTGCTCATCTAAATATTATTGTCAAAGCTGATGTCAATGGTACAGCTGAGGCCGTTAAGGGTTCATTAGAAAAGATTGATATTGATGGTGTACGTGTCAATGTTATTCGTTCGACTGTTGGTGCAATCAGTGAATCTGATGTTTTATTGGCTAGTGCTTCTAAAGCTATTATTTATGGATTTAATGTTCGTCCTGATGCTAACGTAAGACGTAAAGCAGAGGAAGAAGGAGTAGAAATCAGACTTCATAATATTATTTATAAAATGGTTGAAGAAATTGAAGCGGCTATGCGTGGTATGCTTGCTCCTGAATTAGAAGAAGTTGTAACTGGTCAAGCTGAAATTAGACAAGTTATCAAGGTTTCTAAAATTGGAAATATTGCTGGTTCATATGTAACAGATGGATATATACGTAGAGATTGTGGTATTCGTTTAATCCGTGATGGTGTTGTTATTTATGAAGGAAAATTAGCATCTTTAAAACGATTTAAAGACGATGCAAAAGAAGTATCGGCTGGGTATGAATGTGGTATGACAATTGAAAACTATAATGATATTAAAGAAGGAGATATCATTGAAGGATTCATCATGGAAGAAGTCGAAAGAAAATAGGAGCTGATCTTTTATGGTATTAAAAAAAGAAAAATTAAATAATATTATTCAAAGAGAATTATCTGATATTATTCAAATGGAAGTTAAAGATCCAGCCATAGGTTTTTGTACGATTACTGGTGTAGAAGTAACAAATGATTTATCAATTGCTAAGGTTTATGTTTCTTTTTTAAATAAAAATCCTCAAAAAAGAATGGAAGCTTTACAACACTCTAAAGGATTTATTCGTACTCTTTTAGCAAAACGTTTAACAGTTCGTAAATGTCCTGAGCTACAGTTTGTTATAGATACATCAATTGAATATGGTAATAAAATTGAAAGTATTATTGAAGAATTAAATCAACAAAAAAAGATTTCTAATGATTAGAAATCTTTTTTTATATATTGTTTGAAGATTAAGGTTAATAAGCATATAATAATAGAAGGAGGACATAAAAAATGAAAAAATGTATTATAAACGGGAAAATCATTTTACATGATGAAATTGTAAACAAAAATGTATTTATTGAAGATGATAAGATTACAGAAATTAGTGATCGTCAACCAGAAGATGAAGATATTATTGATGCAAAAGGTGCTTATGTAAGCCCAGGTTTCATTGATGTACATACGCATGGTCGTGGTGGTAGTGATACGATGTATGCTACATTTGATGATTTAAACACAATCTCTAAAGCAACTTTAAAAACAGGAGTAACATCATTTTTACCAACAACAATGACTATGCCTGTTGATGATATTGCTAAAGCTATTGAAAATATTGCTGTCAATAAAGATAAAGTTGAAGGGGCTCAAGTTTTAGGTACACACTTAGAAGGACCTTTCTTTAATAAAAAATATAAAGGAGCACAACCAGAAGAATGTATGATTTTGCCAACAGTTGATAATTATTTATCTTTTGTTCAAGATCATCAGGATATCATCAGAAAAATTTCTATTGCTCCTGAATTAGAACACTCATTAGAACTCATATCTTATTTAAAAGATAAGAATACAGTTGTTTCTTTAGGACATACAAATGCAACTTATGAACAAGCTCAAGCGGCTATTGATGCGGGGGCAACTTCAGGAACACATACTTATAATGCTATGACACCATTAACACATAGAGCACCAGGTGTTGTTGGAGCTGTTATGATCAATGATAGTGTTTATGCAGAATTGATTTTAGATGGCGTACATGTCAATTATGCAGCTGCTAAAGCATTATTACGTACTAAAGGTAAAGATAAATTGATTTTAATTACAGATTCTCTTGAAGCAGCAGGTTTGGAAAACGGAAAATATCTTTTAGGAAATCAAGATGTTTATGTAAAAGACGGAGAAGCAAGATTGATTGATGGAACATTAGCAGGAAGTATTGTTTCAATGAATGTGGCTGTTAAAAATGCTTATGAACATCTTGGATTAACATTAAATGAAGCTGTCAATTTAGCAAGTTATAATCCTGCTCAGAGTTTAAATGAACCATTATTAGGAGAAATTAAAGTGGGAAATTATGCAGATATTATTTTCTTTGATGACAACATTCAAATTCAACAAACAATGATTAAGGGACAATTGAAATAGGTAGGTATAGAATATGGTGATTTTAAAAAATAGTGAATTAGAAGTTGAATTAAATGCAAAAGGTGCTGAAATTATTAAAATTATCGGACAACATGATCAAATAAACTATATGTGGCGTAGAGATCCATCATTATGGGCAAGTAGTGCACCAATACTTTTCCCAATTGTAGGTGCTTTGCATAATGATGAATGTCGTATAGATGGACAAACATATCATATGACACAACATGGTTTTTCTAGACATAATGAATATATGACACATCAATTATCTGATACTTGCGTTGAGTTTGAATTAACTCCAAATGAAGATATTTTAAAACAATATCCATATTTATTTAATTTGAAAGTCATTTATACTTTAAAAGGGAATACATTGGAATGTCAATGTGTTGTCAAAAATACTGATCAAAAAACAATTTATTTCCAGATTGGTGGACATCCAGCATTTGCATGTCCGTTTATGGAAAATGAATCAAGCAATGATTACTATGTTGAATTTGAAAAAGAAGAAACTCTTGATCAGAAAGTCATTGATGTTGCTCATCGTGCCATGTCACGTACAACAAAACCATTTTTTGATCATGAAAAACGTTTCTTTGTAAGACAGGCATTATTGGATAATGATGCTATTGTGTTTAAAGATTTTCAATCAAGTTATGTTGCATTAAAATCAATTAATCATCAAAAAGCTATTTATTTCCATATGAAAAATTATCCACATCTTGGTATCTGGGCAAGTAAACATGTCGGTGGATTATTAGCTTTAGAACCATGGAACGGACATGGAGATTATATCGACTTTGATGGCGAATTTAAAGATAAAGAAGGTATCATTTCATTAGAACTACAACAAGAATTCAGTTGCCAATTTGCTATTGAAATACGTCAATAGTTGACAAATTGAATATAGTCATGATGTTATAATAGACATATGAAAATTAAAATCATAGAAAAAACACATGAATTGGATTTAGAAGATGCACTTAATGAATTTATTCAAAAAGAAAATCCGCAAATTCAGGATATGCAATATCAGGTTGCTTTAACATCATGTCATGGAAATCTTGAATACAGTTTTAGTTGTTTGATTGTATATTCATAGTCCATCAAGCCATAATAATATATGGAGGTGAAACTATGGCTAAGGATGTTAAATGTAGCGTAGATAGTTGTAAATATTATTGTGATGGATGTTGTGAAGCAAACTGTATTCATGTCGGTAATTGTCACTGCGTTGAAGCAAAGAAAAATGCAGAAACTGCTTGTGATACATTTGAATGTCGTGGAAAATAAATTTTTCAATGTTGTATTGAAAATAAGGTATTGTTATGCTAGTCATAATGATACCTTTTTTCATTATGAGCATGATGATTTCATATAGCTATCTGATTATAAATTTGTTATAATAGAAGCGGTGATGATATGAAAAAAATATTAATATGTTTATTGATTTCTTTGTTCTGTGTGGCATGTCAATCATCATCTTCTGATGAACAATTTCAGGAATATTATCAAATTAAAGAACAGTTAATATCACATCAGGAATTTGATACAGATTATCCATTTCATGTTCAAGTTGTTTTTTATGATTTAGAAGATAGTTATCGTTATGATGTTATTATCGACCAGCCACAGGTTGATATGTATTATATCGAGGCTATGGCATATGCTCATGAAGGTGATCAAAAGATGTGTCCGGTTTTAGGAATTGTTGATGACTCTATCAGCCACATGAAAGTTGATTATATTGATAAAAGTCAACATTTTTATAAAGGAGTTCAGCTTTCTGGAGAAACTGAAAAGATACAAGATGTAAAAATATATGTTTGTTATTATTTGGATAAAGAAAAAACACAAAAAGTAGAAAAATATATTGAGGTACAATCATGAGATTAGATAAATTATTAGCCCATTGTGGTTTTGGGACACGTAAAGAAGTAAAACAATTAATCAAAAATGGTTATGTGAAAGTCAATGGTGAAGTTATTAAAAAAGATAAACATCATGTTGATCCTGTAGGAGATAAGGTCTATGTTGATGATGAACGTATTCATTATCAGGAATATGTTTATTATATGTTAAATAAACCTGCTGGCTATGTGAGTGCCACTGAAGATAATGTTTATCCAACTGTTATTGATTTAATTGAAGAAAATTATCGCCAAGATTTATTTCCTGTTGGGAGATTAGATGTTGATACTGAAGGCTTATTATTGATTACAAATGATGGTGTTCTTGCTCATCAGCTGTTATCACCTAAAAAACATTGCCCTAAAGTGTATTATGCAAAAATTCAAGGTGTTGTAACAGATGATGATGTTCAAACCTTTTTATCTGGTGTTGTTATTGATAATGAATATCAATGTCAAAGTGCACATTTAAAAATTTTATCAACAACACAAAATCATAGTGAGATTGAAGTAGAAATCTATGAAGGAAAATTCCATCAGGTTAAGAAAATGTTTCATGCTGTTGGTAAAGAAGTTATTTATTTAAAGAGAATACGTATGAAAAATTTAAACTTAGATGAAAATCTTGAATTAGGAGCTTATCGTCCTTTAACTGATGAAGAATTAGATAGATTAAAGAGTGAAACTGTGTTACAATAAAAAAATATAGGAGGCTTATATGCGTTTAAGAAATAATCCTAAAGCTAATGATATTTTAGCTGCACATGATGATATTGTGATTTTAGATGGTAAACAATATCGTGGAAAATGGAATGAGTTATTTGGAAATTCAAATCCTATATATATTGAAATTGGAATGGGTAAGGGTGATTTTATTATTGAAAATGCTTTACGTTATCCAAATATCAACTATATTGGAATTGAAAAATTTCCAAGTGTTATGGTAGGTGCTATTAAAAAAATAGATCAATTAGAAGCAATACCATCAAATTTAAAATTATTAAAAGAAGATGCTATTCTTTTAACAGAAGTTTTTGGTAAACATGAAGTGAATCGTATACATTTAAATTTTAGTGATCCTTGGCCTAAGAAAAGACATACAAAAAGACGTTTAACATCACCTGCATTTTTAGATGTATATCAAAATATTCTTATTGATAATGGTGAATTGATTTTAAAAACAGATAACCGTTCATTGTTTGAATATTCTTTGGTGTCATTTCAAAACTATGGATTACATTTTGAAGATGTATGCTTAGACTTGCATCATAGTGAAGGATATGAGGATAATATTCAAACAGAATATGAGAGAAAGTTTTCTCCATTTGGTCCAATATATCAAGTCAAAACAACATTTAAAGGAGTTAATAAAAATGGATAATTTAATAAAGATTAGTGATTTACAAGCATTTGAAAATGCAATTAAAGGAAATGCTATGTTAGTATTTTCAACAACATGGTGTCCAGATTGTCATTTTTTAAAAACATTTATTGATGATTTAGTAGCACAAAATCCAGAGTGGACTTTCTATTATATAAATCGTGATGAAATGGTTGATTTGTGTATTGATTTAGAGATTATGGGTATTCCATCTTTCGTCGCTTATCGTGATGGTAAAGAAGTTGGAAGATATGTCAATAAATTAAGAAAAACACAACAGCAGATTCAGGAGTTTATTGATCAGATTGATTAGAAAACGAGAAATAGAAATAATGTTGTAAGGAGGAAAGCAAAATGTTTAAAAAGTTTTTTAAAAAAGAAGAGGAAGAAGAATTATTTGAAAAAGTTGATCCTGTTTTAGAACAAAGACGTAAAGAAAAATTTAGTACTCCTCTTATTTATAATGATGAGGTTGAAACAAAGAAAAATATCAAAAAAGAAGAGCAAAAGAAAAAAGAGGTTAAAAAAAGTGCGCCTGCAGAATCTACTTATCGTATGAGTGAGATTATATCTCCAATGACAGGTTTAAAAGAGACAAAAAAACCAGAAGTTAAAAAGGTGGCAAAACCTAAGGTTAAGAAAGTCAAAAAGGAATCAGATGAATTAATTCCCATTATTAGTCCGTTTTATGGTCCTTTTGAAAATGTGGAAGAAGAAAAGACAAAAAAACCAAAAAAGGTTGAAGAGGAAGAACCAAGTGTTGAACAGAATTTAAGAAATATAGCAAATATTGTTGAAGAAGAACAAGATCAATTAAAAATTATTGAAGAGAGAACTGGTGAATTTAAGCTAGATTTCCAAAACAAAGATGAGGATTCTTTCATTGATGAAATTGATGATTCTATGAGTTTAGATGAATTGATGAGTCTTTATGAAAAAAAGTTTAAAGATTAATGAAGGGAATAGGTGTTGATATTATTGATCTTGAACGTTTAGATATTCATAATCTCAATTTTGTTAAACATATTTTATCGCCAAAAGAGTATCAGATATTTACAAAAATGAATTCTCCTAAAAGACAATTAGAATTTTTAGGAGGACGTTTTGCTGGTAAAGAAGCTTATATGAAAGCTTGTCATGTTGGTATTGGAGCAATGGCTTTTCATGATATTGAAATTTTAAATGATGAAAGTGGTGCGCCTTATTTACATGATTCTCATGCTCATATTTCTATTTCACATGAAAATAAATATGCAATTGCATTTGTTTTGCTTGAAAAGTAAAGATTTTCTTTACTTTTTTTCTTTTATAGACATGACTCATTTTAATAAATTGGTTCATATTTTTGTATGATTTCTCCTTTTTTTATCATTTTTATGCTTTTTGAGCTTCCAAAATATAAAGAAAAGTTATAAAAAGAATAAAAATAACCATTTTTGGTACTTTTTATATTTTCCTATATACTCATAGATGAGGAGGTAAAATATAAAAATGTTTAATGAAATTATTTTAATAGGGAGACTTGCTGAAAATCCAAAATTCAAAGAAACACCGACTGGTGTTAAATTAGCAACTTTAATCTTAGATGTAGAAAGACCTTATCGTAATAATTTAGGGATTAGAGATCATGATTATATTAGTTGTGTTCTTTGGAAAGGCATAGCTCAAGAAGTTATGGATTGTTGCGAAGCAGGAAGTTTTTTAGGAATTAAAGGAAGGCTTCAGTCTAAAACATTTGAATCTCCTGATCATTTATCTACAACGATCATGGAAGTCAAAGTTGAACATGTTGAATTTTTGGATAAGTATTTTATGAAAAAATAGTCATTTGACTATTTTTTTGTTTTCTTTTAAGATAGAATTGTGTAAAATAGATAAGAATAGAAAGGGGAGATAAAGATGAGTATTGATCAGTCACATATTAGAAATTTTTCTATTATCGCCCATATTGATCATGGAAAATCGACTCTTGCTGATAGAATTTTACAACTTACTGGGGCAGTGAGTGATCGTGATATGAAGGAACAGTTACTTGATAGTATGGACTTGGAAAGAGAAAGAGGTATTACTATTAAATTAAATGCTGTTCAATTGACTTATAAAGCCAAAAATGGCGAAACATATCTTTTGCATTTAATAGATACACCCGGTCATGTAGACTTTACATATGAAGTTTCACGCTCTTTAGCTGCATGCGAGGGAGCTGTATTGGTTGTTGATGCTGCTCAAGGTGTTGAAGCGCAGACATTAGCCAATGTCTTTTTAGCATTAGATAATGATTTAGAAATTTTACCTGTTATTAATAAAATTGATTTACCAAGTGCAGACCCACAGCGTGTTATTCATGAAATTGAAGATATTATAGGTTTACCAGCTGATGAAGCACCTTTGATTTCAGCCAAAACTGGATTAAATATCGAAGATGTTTTGGAAGATATTGTTTTGAATGTTCCTGCACCACGTGGTGATATTTCTCATCCTACACAGGCTTTGATTTTTGATTCTTATTATGACAGTTATCGAGGTGTTATTGTTTTTGTTTGTATCAAAGAAGGAAAAATAAAAGTTGGAGATCATATTCGTTTTATGGCTACTGGAGCTGTTTATGAAGTGTTGGAAGTAGGGGTCAGAACACCAAAAGAGGTTAAAAAAGAAGAACTTGTAACAGGGGAAGTTGGATGGATTGCTGCTTCGATTAAATCCATTAGTGACGTTCATGTCGGTGATACAATTACAACTTTAGAACAACCTTCAAATGTTCAGTTACCAGGGTATCGTCAATTAAATCCTATGGTTTACTGTGGTTTGTATCCTGTTGATAATGCAAAGTATAAAGATTTAAGAGAAGCATTAGAAAAAATGAAATTAAGTGATTCATCACTTGTTTTTGAACCGGAAACATCACAGGCTTTAGGATTTGGATTCCGTTGTGGATTTTTAGGCCTTTTACATATGGATGTTATTGAAGAACGTCTTGAAAGAGAATTTGATCTTGAATTAATAGCTACGGCGCCATCCGTTATTTATCATTGTTATTTAACAGATGGTTCTATGATTGAAATTGACAATCCTGCTGCATTGCCTGGACCACAAAGAATCGATCATATTGAAGAACCATTTATTAAGGCTTCAATTATGACACCTAATGAATATGTAGGTCCAATTATGGAACTATGCCAATCTAAACGTGGTGAATATCAGGATATTGAATATATTGATGACTTGAGAAGAAATGTTGTTTACCTGATTCCATTAAGTGAGATTGTCTATGACTTTTTTGATAAATTAAAATCATGTACAAAAGGATACGCTTCTTTTGATTATGAATTAGATGGTTATAAAGAAAGTCGATTAACACGTATGGATATTTTATTGAATGGTGATGTTGTAGATGCTTTATCAACAATTGTTCATAAAGATTTTGCTTATAATCGTGGTCGTATTATTTGTGAGAAATTAAAAGAGATTATCCCAAAACAGATGTTTGAAGTTCCTATTCAAGCTGCAATACAGGGTAAAGTTATTGCGAGAACAAATATCAAAGCTATGCGTAAAAATGTTTTAGCAAAATGTTATGGTGGGGATATTTCACGTAAGAAAAAACTTTTAGAAAAACAAAAAGAAGGTAAAAAACGAATGAAAGCAGTAGGAAGTGTAGAAATTCCTCAAGAAGCTTTTATGGCTATTCTTTCTGTTGATGATGATTAAGAGAATTTGTGAAATTCTCTTTTTCTTATGGGTTGATTTACTTTCTAGATTGTATATAATATAATAAGTCGAGGAGGTGCATTAAAATTGAATTTATTCAAAAAAAATCCCATTCGATTTGAAGGGCAAAAAGAAATTGAAACCCAAATTAAAAATCAAACCGATAATGTCATCTCAAGAAGATTTAAAATTTTAATGGGAGTTATTGGTGCTGTTGGTGTTGTCTTGTTGATACGTTTGTTTATTACTCAAATTTCTCAACAGGAATATTATTCAACAAAACTTAAACAATATAATACGAGTCTTTTTACTGCTGATACATTCCGTGGTAATATTTATGATCGAAATTATAAAAGACTTTCTTACAATAAAAATATTAATTGTGCGACTTATTATGCCGTACAAAATATTACGCAAGATGATATCAAAATCATTGCAAATTTTTTAGTCAAAAATGTAAATGTTGATATTAAAAGTGTAACTGAAAGAGATAAAAAAGATTATTTGATTTTAAAATGCAAGGATACTAAAGATGATTTAATTAATGATTTAATCACTAGCGAAGAAAGATCGACATATTCAAGTGATGAAATTTATCAATTACAATTAAGTCGTATTACAAGTCAGATGTTAAAAGACAATTTATCTGATGATGATATGAAGTATTATATGATTTATTCAAAAATTCAAAACTGTACAAGTGGATCAGTTGTTTTATTAGAAGGTTTAACAGTTAAAGAAGCAAGTCTTATTGGTGAAAATTCTGATATTTTACGTGGTGTTAAAGTGACAAATGACTGGTCAAGAGAAAATACATACGGTACAGAATTTAAATCTGTTTTAGGAAGAGTAACATCGAAAAAAGAAGGATTGCCTGCAAGTACAAAAGATATATTATTAGCTCAGGATTATAACAATGATTCACGTGTAGGAATAAGTGGTTTAGAAATGCAGTATGAAAATATTTTGGCTGGAACTCCAGCGACTTATTCCTTGGCTTATGATAGTGATGGAAATCCTGTTGTAGAAACTGTATCAAGCGGGACAAAAGGTGATAATATTCGTTTGACTATTGATTGGGATTTACAATCGGCGATTACTGATGAAATCGAAAAACAAATGAAGGCACATACGAGTTCAATATATAGATATGCTAATAACATTTATCTTGTTATGATTGACCCTAATACAGGAGCCATTTATGCAATGTGTGGTTATCAAAGAGATGAAAAGGGAGATATTTATGAATTGGCTGGTGGCGCTGTTCAAAACGCATTTGAAATAGGTTCGGCATTTAAAGGTGGAACAATATATGCAGGTATTAAACATGGTGTGATTAATCAATACACGGAATTTGATGATACAAGTAGTGGTTTTAAAATAGCTGGTACACCGACCAAGTTTTCATGGGATACAGGTGGATTAGGACGTTTAAATGCTGCAGAAGCATTGTCGCAATCTTCGAATATTTATATGTTTTATGTTGCAACCTTATTAGGTGGAGGAACTTATGAATATGGAGAGCCTTTGTCTATTAGGGATTCAGCATTTGATCAGATGAGACTTGATGTAGGAGAATTAGGATTAGGTGTAAAGACAGGTATAGATTTACCTAGTGAAGCCTTAGGATATCGTGGTCGTGTTACACAACGACAAGCTGGTAACTTTCTTGACTTTGCAATTGGACAATATGATACTTATACACCAATTCAAATGGCACAATATGTTTCCTCAATTGCCAATGGTGGTAAAAGAGTTCAACCACATCTTTTTATGGAATCTTTTACAGAAGATGACGATGGTACAAAGATATCACTTTTACAACATCAGGTAAAAGTACTTGATGATGTCTCAAGTTATAAATTAGCTTTTGATACAATTCATACTGGATTTAGAATGGGTTGTGTGTCAGGACTAGCGAGTAGTGTCAATGGAGATTATGAAGCAGCAGGAAAAACTGGGACTGCACAGAAAGTTTATGAAGGAACAAGTGACGTATGGGCCAATCGAGCCTTTATTGGATATGCTCCTTATGATAATCCAGAAATAGCTGTTGCTTGTATTGCTGAAGCATTACCTGATGCTGGTGGAGGGACATGTACGACTCTATCAAAATATGCATTTGAAAAGTATTTTGAAAAATATGGATAAAAAGTGAAAAATTTATGGTAATTTTGAATTGTTTATGCTATTATAGTATGGCAAAGTCGTGATGGAGGTGTAAAAATGAGAGAAAACATCATTTTAAAATGTACTGAATGTGGTGAAGAAAACTACATTAATACAAAAAATAAAAGAAATCATCCAGAAAGAATGGAAGTCAAAAAATACTGTCCTAGATGTAATAAAAAAACAACTCATAAAGAAAAAAAATAAGCCTTTTTGGCTTTTTTTCTTTATTTTGAAAGGAACGAAGATAATGATAAAAAAATTAATATTAGGAACAATGCAAACAAATTGTTATGTTATATATAATGATAATCATGAATGTTTTATTATTGATCCAGGTGCTCAAGGACAAAAAGTTGCTAAATTTTTAGAAGAAAAAGAGTTAGAATTAAAAGCTATATTATTGACACATGGACATTTTGATCATATTGGCGCTGTTGATTATTTATATGAAAGATTTCAATGTCCAGTATATGCACAAAAAGAATCATTTGAAATCATAAGAAATCCTCAATATAATCTATCTGCAATGATGGGAGAATCGTTTACTTTAAAAGCTCCTCTTTTGGAAGCAACTTCTACAATGAATTTTATAGGGATGACAGTTCAGTGGCTATTGTTAGAAGGACATTGTTATGGAAGCAGCATGATTTATGTTCCTCAAGAAAATGCTTTATTTAGTGGTGATGTTCTGTTTGCTGGTTCGATTGGTCGTTATGATTTCCCCACATCATCTCATCTTACTACTAAAGAAAGTTTAAAAAAAATTAAATCTTTACAGTTTGATGCACGTTTACTCCCTGGGCATGGAGAAGAAAGCTCATTAAATTATGAACAAAAGCATAATCCATTTTTAAGATCATAAAAATTTATGATCTTTTTTTGTTGAAAAAAAGAAAAATGAAAAAATAATGCGTATATATATAATAGGAGGGTTATTATGGATGAACTATTTGAAAAAATGATTTATCGTGCATTGAATCAAAAAGCTACGGATATTCATATGTTATTAAAAAAAGATTTAAGAATTCAATTTCGTATTTTTGGTGAGTTAAAACTGTATGATGTTTTAGAAAATGAAAAAGGGTATAAATTAATGAATTTTATTAAATATAAATCATTGATTCATACGAATTATCGTTTGATGCCACAAACTGGAAATATTTCTTTAAAGATGAATCAGAAAAAATATTTCTTAAGAGTTTCTTATTTACCGTCATTAGAATTTGAAAGTATTGTCATAAGAATTTTAAACAATCATGAATTACGTTCGATTCAAGAACTTACATATCAAAAAGAAATACAAGATTATCTTTGTTGGTTATCGAAACAAAGTCATGGACTCTTTTTTATAAGTGGAGCTACAGGTTCAGGAAAATCAACAACTTTATATACTGTTTTAAAACAAATTCTTAATGACTCTCAAAAAAACATCATTACAATAGAAGATCCTATTGAAATTCATTTGGATGGTTGTTTACAGATTGAGTTGAATGAAAAGATTGGTATTACATATTATGATACGCTTAGACAAATCCTTAGACATGATCCAGATGTTATTATGATTGGTGAAATTAGAGATGAAGAAACAGCAAGAATTGCTTTGACTTGTGCTTTAACTGGACATCTTGTTTTAACAACTATCCATGCTAGTAATGCACCACTTTCTATTAAACGCTTTATGAATTTGGGTATTCACAAAACCGATATACTTGATGTTGTTGTAGGCATTATTTCACAGCGTATGAAATATGATGTGGCAAATAAAAAGGCATTTGTCATATCTGAACTCATGAAAAAAGAGGATATAGACAAATATCTAAATCATCAGGAGTTTTCTTATCTTTCTTTTCATAAAGCAGCTCATCAATTCATTGAAATGGGATTCCCATCTGAATTATTTGAAGAGGAACTTGTCTATGAATAAAGATTATTTGTTATTAAAAAATCTGTATGGTTTATTGGAAGCAGGTTATAGTATTGAAGAAGCTTTACGTTTATGTCAGCAAATGATTCATTATCATGTTATTGATGAAATGTTGGAGCAGTTAAATCACGGTGAATCAATAGAAAACATTTTATTGAATTCTTCTTTACCACATTTGTTCTGCGAATATTTTCGTTTTTTTCAAAATAAAAATTGTTTATCAGAAGCAATTAAGAAAAGCCTAGATATTTGCATAATGAAAGAAGAATATCAAAATAAACTGAAATCAAAGTTAACATACCCTTCTATATTGGTGACTTTTTTATTTCTTTTTTCACTATTTGTTGTGTTTATGCTGTTACCGAATGTTAATCAACTTTTTAGTTCTTTCCAAATCGAAAAATCATTTCTTATAGAGATTTTATTCGGCTTTTTTTATTTTATACCAAGTTTTATTATTGGTGCTGTTTTTATAGCGTTATATCTTGTTTTAAGGCTGATTTATGCGTTAAAGCATAAATTATATAGAATTATTGAAATGTATCTCAAATGGCCGATATTTAAGCTGATTTTACAAAAATATTTTTCACTCAAATTTGCATTATACTTTCATGAATTATTAAGTGAAGATATTGACAGTACCAGTGTTATAAGCATTTTAAATGAACAGATGACGGATAGTGATTTAAAAATTATTTTGTATGAGATAAATAATCGATTGTATGGAGGTGAGAACTTAGAAGAAATATTGGAAGACTTTGAATATTTTGATGATTTATTTATATCTTTTTTTCAGATGTATATGAAAAATCCACAACAAAGACATTCATTATCTTATTATATTCAGGTTACATATGAATATTTAGATTATTGTATAGAACGTTTTTTAAAATATCTGATTCCTATGATTTATGGCTTTGTGGCTATATTTGTCATTACAATTTATATAGCCATTATTATTCCTATGATGAATTCCATATCAAATATATAATAGAAAGGAAAGTAAATATGTTTAATAAAAAAGGGTTTACTTTAATTGAAATGATCTTCTGTATTAGTGTTATTTTAGTTATTTTACTTCTTGTTATTCCTAATGTAACATCTAAAAATACTGTTGTTAAAAATAAAGGGTGTGAAGCTCAAATTGAGGTTGTCAATTCACAAATTTTGTTATATGAAATTGAAAATGGTAAATTACCAACCAAGATTTCTGATTTAACAAGTGGCTCTGATCCATATTTAACAGAAAAGCAGGGTGTCTGTCCAAATGGAAAGAAAATATCTATCAAAAATGGGCAAGCCTATGTACGATAAATCAGGATTCACTATGATTGAAACATTATTTGTTCTCATGATTATGTGTATGTTATTTTGTTTGTCGTGGCGCATACATTTACCAGTCAAAAATGATCACACAAAGATTGAAGAAATAACACGTTTTTTATATCAGGCAAAATTGACAGCTATGAATCTAAAAACGCAAGTGACAGTGACTTTTGCATCAGATTTTATTCAATACGAATGGGAAGAATCCTCACAAACTTTTCCTCTTGACTCAAATGATTCATTTGAATCACATCAGCTGACATTTAATGAAAATGGAAACATTCAAGGAGCAAAGACACTCACCTATTATTGTGGGAGTCAAGTTTATACACTTGTTTATCAGATTGGAAGTGGTAGTTTTTATGTTCAATAGAAAAGGAACTACTTTAATTGAAAGCTTGTTTGCTTTTGAAATTTTTATTTCAATTTTCATTCTCTTTATAAGTTTATTTTCAATATTATACAAAAAGGAAATAAAGATACATCAAGATTATCAATTATTGTTAAAAGAAGAAGGTGATTTTACATATTCACAAGATTACGTCAGTATCATCGAGATGGTTTTACTTTAATTGAAGTATTATTATCTCTTTCAATAACACTGATAATTATTTTCACTCTAACCAGTTTATTTAATCTTATACAATACGCTTATACTCATCATACTGCAAATAATGAAGATATTTATATTGCAGCCAAACAATGCAGTCAATATACCATTGGAACATCGTACATAGAAGTTGGAGAGGTATTTCGCTATTTAGATTTTGATGGAGAAGAGAACTCGCTTATTCTTGATAACAATAGATTAGTAAAAACGCCAGGATTTGAAATATTATTATTTCATGTTGATGATGTTTCTTTTTCTATTGAAAATGATTTGATATATATCCATTTAACAAGAGATCGTCAACGTTACTCTTTTCTATTGACATATGCGTTTACTTCTGAAAAAGAGGAAGGACAAGATGAAATCGTTACTAATGAATAGAAGGGGATCTATTCTTCAAATCGTATTAATTGTTTTTATGCTTTTAACATTAGCATTATCTATAACGAGTTTTTATATTCTTCAATCTGCCAGCCAGCTCCATTCTATTTCTTTGTTATTGAAACAAAAAAATTTAGAAATTTTCTTGGTAAAATATTATAGCGATACTGTTCAAAATGATATTTTACTAAGTGATGATTACAGTTTTAATGGTAATGAAGTGATATCAACCGTAGATGATTTAGGGAATTATTATGAAGTCACAACATTTGTTCAAACAAAACAGATGCAGTATTCTTTTTTAGTGTGGGTAGAAGTGGATACAGGAGCCATTTTAAAATTTGAATATGTATAGGAGGTTCTATTTTATGATTTATTATATTGTTTTTGGTATTTTGATTATTTGTTTTTTATTAACATGTTATTGTAATAAGGCAATGATAGATGAAAAAAAGAAACGCAATCTAAAAGTTATGACCTATATTTTACTTGCAATAGATTTTATCTTTATTCTTTTTTTCTAAAGCAATAGTACAATGCACTTTTTTATTTTACAATATCATTGAAATTTGCTATAATCTAGAAGACATATAGCAAAGGAGAGATATTTTTTATGGCAGTCAACATTAAAGAATTAAAACCAGGAAATGCATATACAGAAAATAATGATCTTTTTTTATGTATTTCTAATGATCAAAATAAACAAGGTAGATTATCAGGAAAATATATGGTAAAAAGAAAAAATATGAGAACAAGTGCTATTACTGAAGTTTCTTATAATCCTACTGCAAAAGTTGATTTAGCAATGATTGAAAAAAGAAAAATGCAATATTTATATGATTCAGGAGATAGCTTTGTTTTCATGGATAATGAAACTTATGAACAAATTGAAATTCCTGCTAGTCGTCTTGAATGGGAAAAGAATTTCTTAAAACCTTCAGACGAAGTAGAAATAACAAGTTATGAAAGTGAAGTTTTAGGAATTCAATTACCAATTAATGTTGCTTTTAAAATTACTGAAACTGAACCAGCTGTAAAAGGTGATACAGCAACTGGAGCAACAAAAAATGCAACTATCGAAACTGGATATCAAATTAAAGTTCCTTTATTTATTAATGAAGGTGAAGTTGTTATTGTTAATACAGTTGATGGTAAATATCAAGGAAGAGCGTAAGCTCTTTTTTTCATAATTAAGTCTGTTTTATCATATAGTATATAGAAAAAAGGAGAATGAATATGAATAAACAGGCTTTTACATTTTTAACTTTATTTAGTCTTATTCTTGTGTTATCAATTTATTACATCATGTTACCACCAACCTCACAAAATGAAGTTGTTCAAAATGATATTTCTACTATTGAACAATTACAGAATCAGCTTGATAAAAAAAGAGAAGATATTATTACTAAAAACAATGAAATTATTGCAAAAGAATCAAGCACTTCTGAATCTATTAATGAAGCACTAGAAACTATAAGTGAAACAAAAAATGTGACTGAAAAAGAAAAATCAATTGTCACACAATTAGGGGAACTTGGTTATCAGGAAAGTTATGTAGAAATTGATAATCAGACTGTCAAAATAACAATTTTGAAAAAGGATGCAACACAAAGTGATGCTTCAAATGTCATTAAAGAAGTTCTTAATTTAGTAGGTGATTCATATCAGGTGGAAGTTAAATTTATTGATGAATAAAACTTGTATTTTTGTAACTTTTTATATACAATAGTAGTAAGAAGAGAGGTAATGTTATGGCACATAATGAATACTATACTTATACACAAGGACGTGTTAATGGAAAGATTTTGATGAATGTTCAAGTGTTTGATGAAATTACAAAGAGAACTGTCAATGAAATGAAAAATGTTTCTTTAGATACATCTAAGGGAATGCAGATTCCCGGTACAAAAAAAGTAGTAAACTGCTCAATAAAAGATAATGAAGTTTATATATGTATCCATGTTCGTATTAAATATGGTGTTAATATTTCATCAATAACAAAAGAAATTCAGGAGAAAATAGCAGTTGCTGTTAAACAAATGACTGATGTTGACGTACAACACATCAATATTGAAGTTGATAATATTGAGTTTGATTAAAGTAAGAAAATGATTTCTTACTTTTCTTTTGTTTATTTTTATATATAATTGTGGTAAAATGTAATATATTTGAAAATTGTGGAGGCAACTTAATTATATGGAAAAAACACATAGAAAAATAGCGAGAGAACAAGCTACGATTTGTATTTACCAAAATTTATTAGTAGGAACTTCTCTTGATGAAATGCGTACTTATATATCAGAAAATGAAAAGTTATCAACAAGCGAAGATTCGTTAAAATTTGCGTTGTGGTTAGTAGAAACAACATTACAGAATAAAGAATCTTATCAAAAATTATTAGAAAAACATTTAAAGAAAGGTTGGACTTTTGAACGTTTAAGCGTTATGGAAAGAGCCATCTTATTAATTGCGGCTTGTGAATTGTTGGAATCCGATCTTCCTAAAACAATTGTGATTAATGAAGCTGTTGTTAATGCTAAGAAGTTCTGTGATGATGAATCTTATAAATTCATTAATGGTATTTTAGGACATATTGCTTAATGGATGCAAAAAAATATATTAGTGTACATACATTAAATAAATATATAAAAGCAAGATTTGATCAGGATGCTTCTTTGCATAATGTCTATATTACTGGTGAAATTTCAAATTATAGACCACATCCTAGTGGTCATCTTTATTTCACTTTAAAAGATGATCATTCAAGAATTTCAGCAGTTATGTTTTCTTCGGCAGCAAAAAAACTTCAATTTCAATTGGAAAATGGAATGAAAGTGTATATACGAGCCCGTGTTTCGGTTTATGAAGTCACTGGTGAATATCAGTTATATGTACAATCAATTGAACAGGATGGCCTAGGAAAGTTATATCTAGCATTTGAAGATTTGAAAAAGAAATTAGCAAAAGAAGGCTTATTTGATGAAAAGTATAAAAAGCCTATACCTCGTTTTCCTAAATCTATCGCTATTTTAGCAGCTAAAAGTGGAGATGCTGTTCATGATTTTATTGAAATTGCACATTCACGTTTCCCTTTTGTAAGATTGATTTTTTTCCCAATTCCAGTCCAAGGGAAAAATGCATATTTAAAAATTATCGAAACTTTACAAAATGTAGATCGCATTGGTTTTGATTTAATTGTGATAACACGTGGTGGTGGTACAATTGAGAATTTGTGGAATTTTAACGAAGAAGCTTTAGCCCGTGTTATTTTTCAATGCCAGACGCCTATTATTAGTGCCGTTGGACATGAATTAGATTTTACAATATGCGATTTTGTCAGTGATTTGCGTTGTCCAACCCCAACAGCAGCAGCTGTAAGCGCTACGCCTGATCAGGAAGAATTAAAAAAACATTTGAATGGATTAACCCAACAATTGGTGCATGATATGAACCACTATCTTCAAAATTGTCAACAAACATTAAATAGATTAAAAAATTCTTATTTTTTAACAACACCAGAAACTCTTTATTCACAAGAGATATTACGTTTAACCCATTTACAAGATCAGTTCTCTTATCAGTTTAAGTTATTAAATATGAAAATTGAACAACAGCTTTTACATCATCAAAAACAGTTAAAGCAAAAAATGGATCAAAATATACAAAAACAAAACTATAAAATTCAACAATTGATTATCCAACTTGATGCTTTAAGCCCTTTAAAAGTTATGCAGAGAGGTTATACTTTAATAAAGAAGGATAATCAACTTATAAAATCTCAAAATGATGTAAAAACAGATGATCTTATTGATATACAATTTTATGATGGTATGAGAAAAGCACAAATAAAGTAGGTGAGAAAATGGAAGCAATGACATATGAAGAAGCTATAAAGCGTTTAGAAGAAATTGTAAGTTTACTTGAAAATAATGAAATTGCATTAGAAGATAGCATAGCTTTATTTCAAGAAGGTATTACTCTTTCCAAATATTGTGATGAAAAACTAAAAAATATTCAAGAAAAAGTTGCACAAATATATGAAGATGGAAAGCTCAAAGAATTTAAGAATGGGGAATAATACAATGGATACAATGAAAGAAGAAATTAATCAACGTTTAGCAGAATTATGTGAACCATTGAAAGATGGAAGAGTCAAGGATGCAATGTTATATTCATTATTGGCACCTGGTAAACGTTTGCGTCCAATTTTATTTTTAACAGTGTTAAGAGCTTATCAATTTGATTACCATCAATATTTAGATGTTGCATGTGCAATTGAAATGATTCATACTTATTCACTTATTCATGATGATTTACCTGGTATGGATAATGATGATTTAAGAAGAGGAAGAAAAACGTGTCATAAAGAATTTGATGAAGCTACAGCTATTTTGGCTGGTGACGCTTTATTAAATTTAGGAGTTAATATCATATTACAAACAACCTCACTTGATGATTCTTTAAAAGTTCAACTAACTAATCTTTTGTATCAGGCAAGTGGAATTAATGGGATGATTTATGGCCAACAGCAAGATCTTTATTTTGAAAATCGAAAAGCTGATTTATCTCAATTAGAAGATATCCATAAACATAAAACAGGAGAGTTAATTTCAGTTAGCATGCAAATGGCTGCCTGTATCGCCAAAAAAAGTGATCTTGATGCGTGGAAACAACTTGGTTTTGACTTGGGTTTAGCATTTCAAATTCAGGATGATATTTTAGATGTTACAGGGACGACTGAAGAGTTAGGAAAAAAGGTTGGAAGTGATTTGGAAAATCATAAATCTACTTATGTAAGCTTGATAGGAGTCGAAGCTTCACAGAAAAAAATCGAAGAATTATTCCAAAAATGTTATGAAAAAATTTATGCAATGCAAATTAATCATGGATTGATTTTAGAATTGTTTATAAAAATTTTGAAAAGGGTGAGTTAAATGAAACTTGAGCAAATCAAGAATCCTCAGTTTTTAAAACAATTAAATATTGAAGAACTAGAAGAACTGGCTGCTCAAATCAGGTCGTTTATTATTCATCATGTATCTGAAACAGGTGGACATTTTTCTAGTAATTTGGGGGTTGTTGAATTAACAATTGCTTTACACTATATTTTTGATTCACCATTAGATAAAATCATTTTTGATGTTGGACATCAATCTTATGTTCATAAAATATTGACAGGACGAGCTGCACAATTTTCAACACTTAGACAATATAATGGTTTGAGTGGTTTTCAAAAGAAAAAAGAAAGTATTCATGATGTATGGGAAGCTGGTCATTCATCAACAGCATTATCAGCAGCTATTGGAATGGCTATTGCTAGAGATTTAAATCACGAACAAGGTGAAATGATATGTGTTGTAGGTGATGCTGCACTTATGAGTGGGGAATCATTTGAGGCGCTTAATTATATTGGATCTGTTGATTCTAAAGTGATTATTATTCTTAATGATAATAATATGTCTATTTCTAGAAATGTTGGTGGCTTAAGTAATTTCTTTTCTGATATTCGTATGTCTACGCAATATAAAAACGCTCGTAATAATTATATTTCTTTTTTGAGTAAATCAAATTTAGGAAAAAAAGTTTATAAAATAACAAAAAAAGTAAAGGATCAAATAAAAAACAATGTTATTAATGATAATATTTTTGGTGAATTTGGTTTAGATTATATAGGACCTATTAACGGTCATGATTTTCATGATCTTTTTAATGCTTTGAGTTTGGCATCTGAAATGGATCATAGTGTTGTTGTTCATGTCCATACTGTAAAAGGAAAAGGATACCCTCTTGCTGAAAATGATTATTATGGAGTTTATCATGGTGTTGCTCCATTTGATTATCGTGAAGGTATTCGTTCAAAAGAAAGTTCTATGATTAGCTGGAGTGAAGTTGTTGCAAGACATATTGAAAAATGGATGTATGAAGACCAGGACATTGTAACAATTACACCAGCAATGATATCAGGAAGCTGTCTGCGTCATATTTTTGATACTTTTCCTGATCGTGCTTTTGATGTAGGCATTGCTGAAGAACATGCTATGACTTTTGCTGCTGGACTTTCAAATGCTCAAAAGAAACCATTTATTACTATTTATTCTTCTTTTTTACAGCGTGCATATGATCAGATCAACCATGATATTGCAAGAATGCAATTACCATGTCTCATAGGCGTGGATCGTAGTGGACTTGTTGGTGCAGATGGTGAAACACATCATGGCGTTTTTGATATGAGTATTCTTTCATCTATTCCAAATCTTGTTATTATGACACCTAAAGATGCTATTGAACTGAAAATGATGATAAATACTGTTTTTCGTCACTTTCAACATCCATATATTCTCAGATTTCCAAAGGGGAATATTGAAGATAAAGATGTTTCTTTAGATAAGGAGATAAGTATAGGAGCATGGGAAAAGATTATCTTTGATTCACAGAATGCTTTAACTATTATGACTTATGATGTAAAAGTTGATCGTGTTGCTTATTGGCTTATGACAGAACAATTACCAGTTAATTTAATTAATGCACGTTTTATTAAACCTATGGATGAAAATATTCTTGATGAACTGTCTCAAACACATCAACATATACTTGTTTATGAAACTGATTTGATGATTGGGTCGTTAGGTGCATCTATTGCTCATTATTATTCAAGAAAGAAAATGCCTATGACTATTGATTATATAGGAATTGATGACCATTACACACCTCAGGGAGATTTAGACACATTATTCAAAATAGAACATATACATTTAGATGATTTAAAACAAAAAGTAAAGGAGATACTTGATGAAGAAGGAAAGAGTTGATATTCTTTGTGTAGAACAGGGATTATTTGATTCTCGCGAAAAGGCAAAGCGAGCTATAATGGCGGGAATCGTTCGTGATGATTATGACTATATTGATAAACCAGGTACTAAAATACCAGTTGATTCACATTTGCATATCAAAGGAGAAAAATTGCCTTACGTATCACGTGGCGGACTAAAGCTTGAAAAAGCTATTCAAATTTTTAATTTAGATTTAAATCATCTATTAATGCTTGATATTGGTTCTTCTACAGGAGGATTTACAGATTGTGCTTTACAACATGGTGCTAGAGAGGTTTATGCATTAGATGTTGGAACAAATCAGTTAGTCTGGAAATTAAGAAATGATTCTCGTGTTCACGTTTTAGAACAAACAAACTTTCGATATGCTACAATGGATTTATTTCAATATGGTCAACCGGATTTTGCGAGTATTGATGTTTCGTTTATTTCGTTAAAACATATATTTCCTGCTTTATCTCAGATTTTAAAAAAGGATTCATATTGTGTGGCTTTAATTAAACCACAATTTGAAGCTGGCAGAGAAGATGTTGGTAAACATGGAATAGTTTCACAACCTGAAATTCATCAAAGAGTCATTCAAGAAGTTATTACATATGCTCGTGAACAAGGATTTTCTTTACAGGGACTGACTTACTCGCCAATTACTGGAGGAGAAGGGAATATTGAGTTTTTAGGATGCTTTATTCATTGTCAGAATGTAGATAAAGATATAGATATTTATAAAGTTGTCGAAGAAGCACACAGCCATTTTAAAGGGTAGGTGAAATACATGTTAAAAAGTTTATATGTTTCATCATTTGTTATTATTGATAAAATGAAAATTGATTTTCAAGAAGGAATGAGCGTTATTACTGGAGAAACAGGAGCTGGAAAATCTATTGTGATTGATGCTATTGGACAATTATGTGGTAACCGCTCTTCTGCTTCATTTGTCAAAAAAGGATGTTCAGAAGCTGTCATTGAAGGTGTTTTTGATGTGACTGTGACACCTCAACTAGAAGTTATATGTCAGCAATTACATATAGAAGCTGATGACGAATTTATTATTACAAAAAATATTCAAAGTAATGGTAAGAGTCAAGTTAAAATCAATTATCAATCATCTACTCATAATGCTTTGAAGTTATTAATGCCTTATTTGATTGATATTCATTCTCAATTTGAAACACAAAAACTTTTTGCTCAAAAAAACCATATCCTTTTATTGGACGAATATGCAAAAGATGAGCTACAAGATCTTTTCTTAGATTATCAAACTCAATTTCAACAATATAAAGATATACAACAACATTTGAATCAAACTATTCAAGAAGATATGTCAGATGAACAGCTTGATTTTTTAAAAAGTCAATTAAAAGAAATTGAAGAAGTCAGTTATACAGATGATGAAATAGATCGTTTTGAAGAAGAATTAAAAATATTACAAAATTATGAGAAAATGAATGAAAGTATTCGAAATTTTGAACAACTTATGAATAATGGTCAAGGTGTTTTACCAAAATTAAAAGAGGCTACTTATGAAATCCAATCATTATCTTCTTATCAAGAGTTTGAGGAACCTGTAGAAAGTATACAAAATCTTTATTATAACTTATTAGATATTACAGAAAATATACTGGATACATATCGTTCTTTTCATTTTGATGAATATCGTTTTAATGAACTTCAAGATATTTTATTTAAAGTCAATAGATTAAAAAGAAAATATGGTTTTACAATGCAAAATATTCAGGAATATCATGATGAATTAATACAAAAAATTCAAACTATTGAAAATAGAGAAGAATATATTTTACAGCTTCAAAATAAGCTTCAGCAACAAGAAAAGAAAACAAAAGATATCGCAATGCAAATGCATCATATACGTAAAAAATATGCTAAAAAATTTGAAGCTGATATTCATCAAGAACTCCAAGACTTATATTTAGATAAAGCTATTTTTAAAGTTCAAATAAAAGAATCTCAAATGCTTCAACCACTAGGATGTACTGATGTACAATTTATGGTTTCTATCAATCAGGGACAAGATTTAAGCCTTTTAAACGAAACAGCAAGTGGGGGAGAAATTTCACGTATAATGTTAGCAATTAAAACAACAATTTTAGAATATAACAGTATTGATACTATTATTTTTGATGAAATTGACACTGGTGTCAGTGGAAAAGTTGCGACGAAAATTGGTGAAAAAATGAAAAAAACAGCTTTAAAAAAACAGGTTATTTGTATTACTCATTTACCTCAAGTTGCAGCTTTGGCAGATTATCATTATTGTATTGAAAAAAAATCAACTGATGATGAAACTATCACTTCTATTCATCTTCTAGATTCTAACCAAAAAATTATAGAAATTGCAAAAATGTTATCTGGTGAAACTATGACTCAAGAAGCTATAGCAAATGCTAAAAAATTATTAGATGCATAAAATAAAGCATATATGCCAAAATAAAATGTAATCAATTTGATTACAAGGAGGTGTATATGCTTTGCTTTTTAAAAAGTTGAGTATATCACTCATCACTGTCGTTTCATTAGTATTCCCATCCTTTCAAGTCTTTGCAGCAGATGTTATTCTAGGTGGTCAATCAATAGGGATCGAGCTTGATTATGAAGGTGTTATGATTACTGGAACTTATGATATTTCTATTGACAATCGTCCTTATAATCCAGCAAGTGATGGCTATCAGTCTGGTGATTTAATTACGCAAGTGAATCAGCAGAATGTAGAATCTATTTCAGAGTTAATGGAATCTGTTAAAAACAGTGTAGAAAAGAATCAAAAAATTATGTTAACCTTAAAACGTCAGAATAAGACCATAAAAAAAGAATTGAAATTTCAAAAAAAAGATGATCAATTTACGACTGGACTTTATGTTCAGGATGGTTTAACTGGCATAGGGACGATGACGTATTATAACCCTGAAACACATCACTTTGGAGCATTAGGACATATGATGTATGATACTTCATTATCAAGTGATACAACGATTAAAAATGGAACAGTTTATAATTCGTATGTTAAAAAAATAAACCCTTCTCAAAATGGAAATCCAGGAGAAAAAATTGCTGAAATCGGTTCTATTGAAATAGGAAGATTGTATGAAAATAATAATTATGGTATTTATGGTCAATATACAAATCTTTCTGATCAACTTCAAACAATTTCAACAGCTTCTATGGCTGAGATTGAATTGGGAGAAGCTTATTTTTTAACTGTTCTCAATGGTCACGAAGTCAGTCGTTGTTCAATTCGCATCACTGATTTAAAGAAACAAAACGAACCTGATGTAAAGGGTATAACTTTCGAAATAACAGATGAAGAAGTTCTGTCATTAACAAATGGTATTGTTCAAGGAATGAGTGGTTCACCTATCATTCAAAACAATAAACTCATTGGATGTGTAACACATGTTGACATAAACAATGTTCATCAAGGTTATGGATTATATATTGATTGGATGCTTAAAAACGACAAATAGAAAGAGAATCCTGCTAGATTCTCTTTTTCTTATTTCAACACGATTAGACTTTTTAACAAACTTTATGTCGAAAAAAGCAGTGAAAATTTTGACGAATAGATATAAATTCATTTTTTCACATTTATTTTTTGTATAAAGACTAGGAATATGAATTTGACACATATATAATAAATTTGCTGATGAGAAGAAATCGAAAGGGAAAATTGGAAATTATGAAAACATTTATTGCTATCGAACAACCAGAGTTATTGGAAAATATAAAATATAATTTAGAAAAAACAAATAAAATGACTGTTGTTGGAACGGCACAAAATGGTATTGATTGTTTAAATTTCTTTAATCAAAGAACTTGTGATTTATTAATTATTGATCTGATGTTATCTGAAATTGATGGCATTGGCGTTTTGAAAAAACTAAAAGAAATGAATAAACAATCTTTTCAAAAAGTTATCTGTATTACCCAATTTACAAATCAGACAATTTGCAATATGTTAGAAGAACTTGGTGTCACTTATTGCTTTAAATATCCTTTTGATATTCAACACTTTATTCAATCAACACTTTATATTACTGCTTCTGAATTCCAAAAAACAGATTTAATGGATCAGGATGAATCTGAAAAATATAAAAAAGTGAAGATTGAAAATGAAATCACAGAAATTTTACATGAAGTTGGAATACCTGCTCATATTAAAGGTTATATGTACTTAAGAACAGCTATTTTAACAACATATTATAATATTGAAATTCTTGGTCAGGTTACAAAAGTTTTATATCCAGATATAGCAAGAATGTATAATACAACTTCATCTCGTGTAGAAAGAGCTATTAGACATGCTATTGAAGTCGCATGGAATAGGGGAAATACAGATGCTATTGATGATATATTTGGTTACACTGTTTCGGCTGTTAAAGCGAAACCAACAAATTCAGAATTTATTGCAATGATTGCTGATAAATTAAGATTAGCACATAAAACTGATCATGTAAAAAAAGAAAGTCTTTATAATTATAAAAACTATATGTTAAAATAGTTATGAAAGTTGAGGTGATTTCTTTGCAAATTATTTTTCATATTGATTTGAATGCATTTTTTGCAAGTGCTGAAATCTCTCAAAATCCTGATTTAGAAGGAAAACCTATTGTTGTCTGTCGTGAGTCACGTCGCAGCATTATTACAACTGCCTCTTACGAAGCAAGAAAATATGGAATTCATTCAGCAATGCCTTTATTTCAAGCAAAAGAACTATGTCCTCAATTGATTACTGTTCCACCTCATTTTCAACTATATAAAACTCTATCTCAACAATTTTTTGAGCTTATCTCATCTTTTTCAAAAAAACTTGAAGTTGCAAGTATTGATGAGTGCTATGTTGATATGACAGAATATATTCAACATCAGCATATCCATCCATATCAGGCCGCTAAAGACATTCAAAATCATGTTTTTAAAACTTTAAAATTACAATGTTCTATTGGTGTTGCGCCTAATAAATTTCTTGCTAAAATGGCTAGTGATATGAAAAAACCAATGGGGATAACCATGATTACAAATCGTAATTTTAAAGAAAAACTCTGGCATTTACCTGTAGGGGATATGCATGGAATTGGGAAAAAGACTGTTCCAAAATTACAGCAAATGGGAATTTATACTATTGGTGATTTGGCAAAATATGAAAACTATGAAAAAATAAGAACTATTTTTCAAAAGAATACATTTATTGTTTATCAAAGAGCTAATGGCAAAGATTTCTCTAAAATCAATTATGAGAAGAATGAGTTAAAATCAGTTGGAAATTCAACGACTTTTGAAAATGATAGTCATGATGAAGAATTCATTAAATCTGTTTTTCATTCTTTATCACAGGAAGTTTCAAATCGTGCCAAAAAAAGAGATCTTGTATCTAATTCTATTTCTATTACACTTAAATATACACGAGAAAAATCAAAAACAAAACAAACTATTATTGATCAATATACAAATGATTTTGATATCATTTATGCGACAGCTTTATTATTGTTTGAAAGTATTTATAATGGTGAAAATTTACGTCTTGTTGGTGTCAGTTTAAATAATGTTGTTCATGTTCAAGATTTAAATATACAGTTATCTTTATTTGGTAAACAAGGGAATCATCTATCTCATCATTCTCAAACTGATCAGTTTATTCATCAATTTAATGAACATTTTCCTGATATGAAAGTTATGAAAGCATCCTCACTTATTGAAGATGATGAAATTCAAAAAAAGTATCTCAAAAATAATGAATAATTTAAAAGAACGCTCATATGCTTTACAGAGGTGATAACATGAGTGTTTTTTTACAGCGTTTTATTCAAAATAAAAAATATATACTTATTGCAATTGGGGTTACTGGATTAATGGGCTTTTTATTTGGATTTTATCAGTATACGCATACACAGGAACCTATACAAAAGTTTTTCCATTATTTATTTTATTTAAATATTGAAAGTTATACAAATCATTACCAATTATATATTATTCAAAGTGGATTATTGATTTTTATTTGTACATATTTAAGTACGAGTTATGTAGGACAATTAGGTTTGTTATTTATAACTTTTTTAAAAGGATTACAAATATCATTTTCTCTACAATATGTTTTATCTGTTGTTCAAATGAATGTAATTATGGTTATTTTAATGTTATGTGAAATTCTTTTTGAAATCATCATAGTTTCAATTATTGTTTATATTGGCCTATATATATCTAGTTATGTGACATTAGTTAATTTTTATATCGAACAGAATTTTAATATCAAAAGTATTTTAAATTATCGACTTAATTTTATTATTGCCTCATTGATTGTACTCACATGTTCATTAGCTTTTCGATTATATATTGTTCCTTTATTTTAGAAGTGACTTTAGTAGTTTTTTTTGATAAAAATTGTTATAATAGCAATGGTGATGTATTTTGAAATGTAAAGATGCTATGTTGGAATATCGAGAGTATATGATTGTTGAAAAAAATTATAGTCAGCATACTGTTCATGCATACCAAAGAGATATTAAACATTTTTTGGATTATGTTTTTAAGATATATGAAATTCAATATATCGAGGATGTAAACAAGGATCATGTATATTCATACTTAAAAACAATGCGTCAAAAATTAAGTGATGCAACTATTGATCGTCATATGATATCTTTAAGACAGTTTTATCAATTTCTCATTAAAGAAAAAATTGTTTCTCAAAATATAATGAGTTCTTTTGAAATGCCAAAGCGTAAAAAATATCTGCCACAGGTTTTAAGTGAAGAAGAAATGTTTCAATTATTAAATTCTATTGTTGTAAAAGATGCCAATTCATCACGAAATCGTTGTATGGTAGAAGTTTTATATGGATGTGGTTTGCGTGTGAGTGAAATGTGTTCATTAACTTTGCAAAGTGTGAATATTCAAAAAGGATTTGTTAGATGTGTTGGAAAAGGAAATAAAGAAAGAATTATTCCAATGAATAAAAGTTGTGGACTTCTACTCAAAGAATATATTGAAAAGTACCGTGATGAACTTTGCAAAAAAGGAACAACACCTTATCTTTTTTTAACTCAAAATGGAAAAGTAATGACGAGAGATGATTTTTATCATATTCTTGAACATTTAGTGAAAAATAGTGGTTTAATGAAACACATAAGTCCTCATACTTTACGTCATACTTTTGCGACACATTTATTAGAACATGATGCTGATTTACGTTCAATTCAGGAAATGCTAGGGCATAGTGATATTTCAACAACAACTATCTATACACATGTATCACAAAATAAAGCAATTGAGGATTATCGTCAATTACATCCTAGAATGCAAGAAAGGAACAAGAAAAATGGAAAAATATAAACGTGTATTTTTAATAGTGTTAGATTCATTAGGTATAGGAGATGCACATGATGCTGCACAATTTGATGATGTTGGCGCAAATACTTTAGGTCATATCTGCGAAAAAGTAGGGGGACTAGATGTTCCTTGTTTAGAAGGAATGGGCTTAGGAAATATTGGTCAATTTCAAGGTATTCATGCTTTAAAAAATCAATTAGCTTATACTGCGAGACTTGAAGAAGTTTCCAATGGTAAAGATACAATGACTGGACATTGGGAAATGATGGGATTACATATTACCAAACCTTTTAAAACATTCACTGAAACAGGATTTCCAAAAGAATTCATTGATCTATTTGAAGAAAAAACAGGTCGTAAATGTGTTGGAAATTATGCTGAAAGTGGCACAAAAATACTTGATGACTGGGGTGAACATCAGATAAAAACTGGTGATTGGATTGTTTATACATCAGCAGATTCAGTATTTCAAATTGCTGCTAATGAAGAAATTATACCTCTTGAAGAATTATATAAAGCGTGTGAAATTGCTAGAGAAATTGCAATGGATGACAGATGGAAAGTCGGACGCATCATTGCCAGACCATTTGTTGGTAAAAAGAAAGGTGAATTCGTAAGAACAGCTAATCGTCATGATTTAGCGTTAAAACCATTTGGTAAAACTGTTTTAGATAGTCTTAAAGAAAATCAAATTGAAGTCATTGGAATTGGTAAAATACCAGATATATTTGTTGATCAAGGTATTACACGTAAAGTTAAAACTGTTTCTAATCATGATGGTATGGAAAAAACAATAGAAATTGCGAAAGAAGATTTTCGTGGATTAGCTTTCTTAAATTTAGTAGATTTTGATGCTGTTTATGGACATCGAAGAAATCCTGAAGGATATGGACAAGCCATTGTTGAATTTGATCATCAGTTAGAAGAATTATTATATTGTTTAAATAGTGATGATTTGTTAATGATTACTGCTGATCATGGAAATGATCCAACATACAAAGGAACAGATCATACACGCGAAAATGTTCCACTTATCATTTATAGCAAGTCTTTACAAATGCCTAAACATTTAGGACTGTTAAAAAGCTATGCAGTCATTGGAGCAACCATTGCAGATAATTTTGATGTTGAAAACCCTGGTATAGGATCATCTATATTAAATCAAATCATCTAGGAGAAATTTATTATGAATTCACAGGACACTAGACATGGCATTATGATAACTTTAGGAGGTACTCTTATTGGTGCTTTGTTATATATTTTTGCTTTGTCTTTAGATAATCATTTTGTCATTATAACAAATTATATCATCGCAATGATATTGTATACTTGTTCTTCTTTAGCTGCATTTCAACAGTATAAAAAAATGTCTTCTCATCTCATGATATATATTCTTATATTGATTATCATAGTTTTGGCTATAAGTACATATTCTTTTGTTTCAATATTCTTATAAAATTCACATAATATATATTATACGAAGTTGTATATACTTTTAAAAAGTCTTATTACTGATTTATAAGACTTTTTATTATGTTTAAATATGACTCCCCTGCATCCCTGCATATTTATGAGCAAATTCCCATTTATCTTTATTTATATTGACATAGATATTCTATATCTAAATAATACATTGATTTTTTGGATTTTTCTTCATAAAATTTTTACAAAATCAATCATAATAAATGGAATTATTAAATCCGTTTACAATTTATTTTATATCTATTATAACACGATATATTTGTTTTCCATTGTTTTTGTTTTATTGATAATTGAAAATCAGTATTTTTTTATAAAAATCTAACCCTAGATAAATGTTGGTAACTATATTTAAAATATATTGATTATATGGTCTTAAATGAAAATTCATTTGTAAAGTCACTATATCTTAGCTCACACATGGAGTTCATG
>NZ_NFLY01000001.1:0-105232 GCF_002161155.1 Massilimicrobiota sp. An105 | reverse complement strand
ACAGGTTTATACACACATTACAAAACAGCATTTAAAAGAAATTTATGATCACTCACATCCAAGAAATCAACAAAATCATTAAGAAGTGAGAATATTTGAAAAAAATGTTGACGATAAGATGATAAAATGATAATATACAAATGTTGTAGACCTCTAGCTACAACCGCACATACAAGGTATTAAAGCTTAGCTGCCTTGATTGGCGAGTCTGAGATTATTATAAAAAGAAGGAGGTACATCATGTACGCAATTATTGAAACTGGTGGAAAACAATTAAAAGTTGAAGTTGGAGATTCTATTTTTGTTGAAAAATTAGATGTTGCTGAAGGAGAAGAAGTTGTTTTAGATAAAGTTTTATTTATTGGAGATAAAACAAATAAAATCGGTAATCCTTATATTAAAGGAGCTACTGTTACTGCTCAAGTTGAAAAACAAGGTAAAGAAAAGAAAGTTTTAATCTATAAATATAATCCTAAAAAGCATTATCATAAAAAACAAGGTCATAGACAACCTTATACAAAATTAGTGATCAAAGATATTAAAAAAACTGCTAAAAAAGCAGCTCCAAAAAGCGAAACTGCAGAAGCTGCTGAATAATGATTGAAGCTGTTATTAAAAAGCATAAACAATCCATTATTCAAATAACGGTTTCTGGACATGCTCAAAGTGCTGAATATGGCAAAGATTTAGTATGTGCTGGAGTAAGTACTGCTTGCATAGGAATTGCAAATGCATTGGTGCATTATCAGTTTTTATCACAAGAGTTAGGTACGATTGAGATTAATGATGGATATATTGATATTAAGGTTCAACATACGAATGAGCAGATTCAAGTGGTGCTAGGGACATTTGAAGTCATGCTGGAAACAATTGAAGAATCTTATTCAAAATACATGAAAATCAAAAAGATGGAGGTATGAAACCATGATGTTTAAGTTAGATTTACAATTATTCGCTTCTAAAAAAGGTGTTGGTTCAACAAAAAATGGTCGTGATTCTGAATCAAAAAGATTAGGAGCTAAATTATCTGATGGGCAATTCTGTACTGCTGGTTCTATCATTTACAGACAAAGAGGAACTAAAATCCATCCAGGTGTAAATGTTGGAAAAGGTGGAGATGACACTTTATTTGCAAAAGTAGATGGTGTTGTGAAATTTGAAAGAGACGGAAGAACAAGAAAAAAAGTTTCTGTTTATCCAGCTGCTTAATAGGAACCCCTTATATGGGGTTCTTTTTTTGAAAAAGACGGTAAAGAAGGTGAAAAGATGAAGTTTATTGATAAAGTACATATTTATGTTGAAGCAGGTAAAGGTGGCGACGGTGTTGTGGCCTTTCGTCGTGAAGCCTATGTACCTAAAGGGGGACCTGCTGGAGGTGATGGTGGAAAAGGTGGTAGCATTATTTTTGAAGCTACAACATCACTTTCCACTCTATTAGACTTTAGATATCATCGTGAATATAAAGCAAAAAGTGGTGGTCAGGGAATGGCTAAAAAGATGCATGGTGCAGATGGTGCTGATATGATTTTAAAAGTTCCTGTTGGAACTGTCATTTATGATGAAGATAGTGGACGTGTTTTGGCCGATTTAACTCATGATAAACAAAGAGCGGTGATTGCTAAAGGTGGACGTGGTGGACGTGGAAATGCACGATTCGCAACAAGTCGTAATCCTGCTCCAACTATTTGCGAACGCGGAGAACCTGGTGAAAAATATAATTTGATTTGTGAATTAAAATTACTTGCGGATGTTGGGTTGGTTGGATTCCCATCAGTGGGGAAATCAACGTTATTATCAGTTGTAACACGTGCAAAGCCAGAGATTGCTGATTATCATTTCACAACAATTGTTCCTAATTTAGGAGTGGCTCAATCTAAAGATGGACGTTCATTTGTTATGGCTGATTTACCAGGTTTAATTGAAGGAGCCAGTCAAGGAAAAGGATTAGGGCATCAGTTCTTACGTCATATTGAAAGATGTCGTGTTATTGTTCATGTTATTGATATGGGTGGTACTGAAGGTCGTGATCCTTATGAAGATTATTTGGCTATTAATAAAGAGCTTGGTGAATATAAATATCGTTTATTAGATAGACCACAAATCATTGTTGCTAATAAGATGGATGAACCTGCAGCTGAGGAAAATCTTGAACGTTTTAAAGCTCAATTGAATGAAGATATTCCTGTTTTTCCTGTTATTGCTTTGATTCAAGAAGGTGTAGATATGGTTCTTTATGCAATTGCGGACTTATTGGATCGTACACCATCATTTGCCAGTGAAGAGGAAGAAACAGAAAACAGTGTTCTCTATACATATGAAAAACCAGATGAAATTGGATTTGAAATTCATAATATGGGTAATGGGCAATGGCACGTTACTGGTGAAAGAGTGGAAAAAATTGTTCAAATGGCATCGCTTGGTAGCGATGATGGTGTCAAACGTTTTGCACAGAAAATGCGTAATATTGGTTTGGATGATGCTTTGCGTGTGGCAGGTGTTCAAGCTGGAGACACAGTTTCAATTTTAGATTTTGAATTTGAGTTTTATGAATAGACCAATTCTATAATAGATGAAAAAATGAGAAATTTGCTTCTCATTTTTTTATTTATGTTAAAAGTGTGCTATAATGATGTGGATATTATGAAATGGGAGTTGTCACATGTATAGTTATATTAAAGGTGTTATTGTCGATATGTGTAAAGATCATATCGTGGTAGATAATCAAGGAATTGGTTATTTGATTTATGTTTCTAATCCTTATCAGTTTACAAAAGGAAAAGAAACTTTAGTTTATGTGTATCAGCAGGTCAGAGAAGATGGTATTATTCTGTTTGGTTTTTTAACCAAAGAAGAAAAAGATTTATTTTTGAAGTTGATACTTGTCAAGGGAATTGGTTGTAAAACGGCTATTGGTATTTTAGCTACTGGTGATGTTCAAGCAATTATTTCAGCAATTGAATCCAAAAATATTACCTATTTAAGAAAAATCCCAGGTATTGGACCTAAGGCCGCTCAACAGATTGTATTAGATTTACAAGGCAAATTTGATATGCCATCATCACAAATTGTTTTAACATCAGTAGAATTTGATGAAGCTGTAGAAGTTTTGATAGCTTTAGGATATAAACGTCAGGATGTTGATCGTGTGATGAATACACTTTCTCATGAATCGCTAGATACAAATGGGTATGTAAAAAAAGCTCTAGGTTTATTAGTCAAGATATAGGAGGGTGACTATGGATTTAAATCATGATGTTTTAGATATCAATGAACATATAGAAGATGAAGAAAATCAATTAAGACCTCAATCTTTTGATGAATATATTGGACAAAGTCATTTGAAGAAGAATTTAAAAGTTTTTGTTGGGGCGGCTAAACTAAGAAATGAAACATTGGATCATGTTTTATTGTATGGGCCACCTGGTTTAGGAAAAACAACTATGTCCATGATTATTGCTAATGAAATGGGAACGCATTTAAAAGCAACAACTGGACCAAGTATTGAAAAAACTGGTGATTTGGTTGCTATTTTAACTTCGCTTGAACCTGGAGATGTCTTATTTATTGATGAAATTCATCGTTTGAATAAAGTAGTAGAAGAAATTTTATATCCAGCAATGGAAGATTTCTATGTAGATGTTGTTATTGGAAAAGAAGCTTCAACACGTTCTATTCGTATTGATTTGCCACCTTTTACACTTGTTGGAGCGACAACACGTGCTGGTGATTTATCAGCACCATTAAGAGATCGTTTTGGTATTGTTTCTAAACTTGAATATTACAATGTTGAAGAATTAACATCTATTATTAATCGTACCAGCCAGGTTTATCATATTGAAATGGATGATGAAGCTAAAATTGAATTAGCCAAAAGATCACGTGGAACACCAAGAATTGCCAATCGTTTATTTAGACGAGTGAGAGATTTTGCCCAATATAATGGTGATGATGTTATTACAAAAGAAAGAACAGTGGAAGCTTTACAATCGTTAAAAGTAGATGAATTAGGTTTAGATGATGTTGATCATAAATATCTATTAGGTATTATTCAACGTTTTCGTGGTGGGCCAGTTGGCTTAGAGGCTATTGCTGCAAGCATTGGTGAAGAACCATTGACTTTAGAAGATGTTTATGAACCTTATTTATTGCAGACAGGATTGATTAAAAGAACGCCTAGAGGGCGTGTTGTTACTGAATTAGCATATCAGCATTTTCACATTTTAAAAGAATCTTAGGATTCTTTTTTTATTTGAGGAGGTATTTATGAAAAAGAAATATCAAGTGTTAGGTCTGATTATTTTAATGATATGTTCTATTGTATATGATTTTCAAAAACCAGATGTTCAAAAAGAAGAGACGATTTCTTTGTCTTATGTTATTTTAGAAGGGGAATTTTTAAAAACAGGAAAGTATGAATTTGAAGGTGAAAAAACAATTCAGGATATTATTGATGAGGTTGGTGTTTCTGATCAGGCTAATTTAAATTCTGTAAAGGGTGATAAGATTGTTGAAGATGAAAGTCGTTTATATATACCACCCCAACAAGAGCATGCGATTTCTTTAAATAATGCTTGCCAAGAGGAACTTATGAGTTTGCAGGGAGTAGGCGAAAAAACAGCGTTAAAAATTATTGATTATCGTCAACAACATCCTTTTGAAACAATTGAGGATATTATGAATATCAGTGGAATTGGAGAAAAAACATATTTAAGGCTTAGGGAACATCTATGCTTATAAGATATCATTGTTTCTATTATGCATTAGGACTTCTATGTCTGACATTGGGAAAAGTTCTTCATCCACTTTTTTATTTGTTATTAGGGGTTTATGCTATTTTTGTTTATCGACGATTATCTTTATATCATTTATGTTTGATGATACTTTTATGTATCATTTTTTATTTACAGCCACATTATATTTTACAATTACCTTCAGTGATTGAAGGTGAAGTCGTCAAAGCAAGTGAAAAATATTGTTATTTGAAAACAGATATAGGAACCGTTAAGCTTTATCATCAGGAAGCTATTGAATATGGTGATGTGATTAAAGCAAAAGTTGCACCACTAGAGCTTTATGAAAATACAAATGATTATGCTTTCTGTGAAAAAGATTATCTTTATGGACAAAAGATTTTTCATAAAGCTTATTTACAGACATTACTCAAGCAACAGCATCATCCTACATTTTATCACTGGCTGGAACAGCGTTTATCAGACCATCAGGATATAAATGATTATCAGAAATTATTTATTTTAGGTGAAAGAAATGAAAGTATTCATGATGATTATCAGGTTTTGACAGATTTATCTTTAGTCCATATGTTTGCTTTATCAGGTATGCATATTCATATTTTGTATGCTCTCATCAAAAATGTTCTTGGTTTATTTTTACCACGTTCTTTGTCTCGATTGATAACCTATTTATTGATTGGTTTTTATATTTTTTCTATCCCAATGCTTGTGTCTTTATATCGTGCTTTTTTTGTTTTATTGTTGTATGATTTATTGAAAAAGTGGCTGAATAAATTAGATGTTTTTGCTATTTTGATTATGGCATCTTTATTTTATAATCCTTATATCATTTTTAATATTTCTTTTGTTTTTTCTTATTTTGTTTATTTTATTGTTTTATTGACACAACATATGCGTTATTCTTCATTTTGGATTTATTTATCTTCTTTACCTATTATTCTCACACTTAATGCTCAAATTCCACTGATTGCTTTTTTTGTTAGTGATATTTTGAATCTTTTTATTGAATATTTTTATAGTTTATGTATTTTTTCAATTATTTTTCCTGCTTTAGAAATTATTTTAAAATATTATGTAAGTGTTTTTCAAAGTATTTTATCATTTTTAGAAAC
Source organism: Massilimicrobiota sp. An105 (assembly GCF_002161155.1). Classification (NCBI taxonomy): domain Bacteria; kingdom Bacillati; phylum Bacillota; class Erysipelotrichia; order Erysipelotrichales; family Erysipelotrichaceae; genus Massiliimicrobium; species Massilimicrobiota sp. An105. Next base: position 99,369 of record NZ_NFLY01000001.1, on the reverse strand, counting down.
AATCAATCATTTTATTGTTTTTTCAAAACCTACATTAGCATGGCTTATCTTGTTTTATTTCTTTTATTTTCGACTTTTATTACGTCAGGAGCTCCAGCATCGCTATCGCCATGATATATGTGCTTTAGTTTCATTAATGCTGGTGTTAAATGTATGGAGTCAATATAAGATTTATGGAGAAGTGACAATGATTGATGTTGGACAAGGAGATTGTACTTTGATTCGTTTACCAATGAATCAGGGGCATATTTTAATTGATACTGGAGGGCATCAGGAATATGATTTGGCTACACAAACAATTATTCCCTATTTAAAGTCAGTTGGAATTTCACATTTAGATTATGTTTATATTTCTCATGATGATTTTGATCATTGTGGAGCATTAGATTCTTTGCTGGAACATTTTTCAGTTGGACAAGTGATTGATAGTTTTGAAGAGAGTCGACAAATTGGATGTGCTCATATTCAAATGTTAAAAAGTGACAAAATTTATAGTGATTCAAATGACCAGTCTTTACTCATGTATGTGACTTTACCAGCTATGAATATCCTGTTTATGGGGGATGCTTCTGTTGCTGTTGAAAAGGATGTTGAAAAACAGCTTCAAGACTTAGATGTTGATGTTCTTAAAGTATCTCATCATGGAAGTGCAACGGCTACATCAGCCACTTTTTTATCACAAATTCATCCTGAAATTGCAATGATTGGTGTCAAGAAGGATAATATGTATCATCATCCATCATTAGAAGTGATTGAACGATTGCAAAGAAAAGGAATCACAATTTTACGTACTGATCAAGATGGGATGTTTCATATTCGATTTTATGGAAAAGAGCGTTACATTTTAAGGTGATTCATGTATAATGATAGGCGTGGGGTGATTCTATGAATTTTGTTATTTATGGTGAAGATAAATTATTAATGGAACAAAGATTGAAGACATTAAAGAAAAAATATCATATTCAGGAAGATGATATGAATATTGTGACATATTGGTGTCAGGACACACCGTTATCATCTATCATAGAAGATGCTTTAACACCACCTTTTTTAAGTGAGTATAAAATGATTGTTGTGAAAAACCCCGTTTTTTTGACAACGCAAAAACAAAAAATAGCAAGTGATGAAGATATTCAAAAATTGATGGATTATTTAAAACTAGACAATCCTACTACAGTTCTTGTCATCTATCATGATCAAAGAAATTTTGATGAAAGAAAAAAAGTTGTTAAAGAGTTGCGTAAAAATGCTCATTTTTATGATATTGAAAAAATGGATGAACATCAATTATATAAAGCCACACATCAGGCTATTAAAAGTCGTGGCTGTGAGATTGATGAAGAAGCTTTAAGGTTGTTTTTATCACGTATGCCAAATAATTTATTAGAAATTTCTCAGGAAGTTCAAAAACTTTGTTTATATACAAAGCATATTACAACACAGACAGTTGATTTATTAGTGAGTAAACAGATTGAAGAAAATGTGTTTGAATTAACTCAAGCTATTTTAAATAAGGAAACAGCGAGAAGTTTTCGTATCTATAAAGATCTTATTATGAATAATGAAGAACCAGTGAAATTGATTGTTTTGATTGGAAATGCTATGCGTTTATTATATCAGGTGAAATTGTTGGATAGAAAAGGCTATAATGATAAAGAGATAGCCCAAATGTTATCTATTAAATCTGGCCGTTTGTGGTATATTAGACGAGATAGTCGAAATTTTGATTTGAAAGAATTATTGGTTTGTATTGATGAATTATCACAACTTGATATTGCGATAAAAACAGGAAAAATTGATAAATACAAGGGTTTAGAACTCTTTTTAATGCGAATGGGAGGAAATGGAAAATGGAATCAATGAGAGAATTATTTAAAATTGGTGTTGGGCCCTCTTCATCACATACGATGGGCCCTCAAAGGGCAGCCTTAAAAATAAGTGAAATGTATCCTGAAGCCACACATTTTCATGTTGATTTACATGGTTCATTGGCTTTAACAGGGAAGGGACATTTAACTGATTATATAATTGAAAAGACTTTTGCGCCAAAACCTGTTCAATTTTCTTTTAAAAGTGAAGAATTACCTTTTCATCCTAATGGCATGATTGTTCATGTTTATAAGGATGATGTAGAAATGAAAACGGTAGAAGTTTATTCTATTGGTGGTGGTTCCATCCTATTTAAAGGAGATTTGGCTCAAGATCCAGTTCAGGTATATCAACAAAATACAATGAAAGAAATACTTGACTATGTAGATGTTCATGGTATTTCTTTATATGATTATGTTTTAGAAAATGAAGGCGAAGATTTTGATCATTTTCTTTCTGATATATTGGAAGCTATGTTTGAAAGTGTTGAAAATGGTTTGAAAAAAGAAGGAGTCATTCAAGGAAAGCTAAAATTAAAAAGAGTAGCAAAATCAATGTTTCAACAGGCACAAAATACGCGACGTGAAGCTGATCGTGAAAGATTATTTATTTCTAGTTATGCTTATGCTGTGTCAGAAGAAAATGCTGATGGTGGACAGATTGTGACAGCACCAACATGTGGGGCGAGTGGTATTATGCCAGCTATTCTTTATTATTGTTATAAGCAATTACATATTGAAAAGAAAGATTTGATTAAAGCTTTAGCTATTGGCGGTTTATTTGGTAATGTTGTTAAAACAAATGGTACAATTTCTGGCGCTGATGGTGGTTGTCAGGCAGAAGTAGGAACGGCCTGTGCAATGGCGGCTGCTACAATGGCTTGGATATATGAACTTAATAATTCGTTAATAGAGTATGCTGCTGAAATGGGATTAGAACACAATCTAGGATTGACTTGTGATCCTGTAGGTGGTTATGTTCAAATTCCATGTATTGAGCGTAATGGATATGGATCATTACGTGCATTAGATGCAGCAATGTTAGCTAAACAGTTAGGTTATTTAAGAAAAAACAAAGTGTCTTTTGATACTATTGTCAAAGTCATGAAAGAAACGGGTAAAGATTTATCTAGTGATTATAAAGAAACCTCTCTAGGTGGATTGGCGAAAGAATTTGGTTTATCATGAGTGCTTTATATGTTCATGTTCCATTTTGTCAGCATATTTGTAGTTATTGTGATTTTTGTAAAGTCTTTTATGATGAAAAATGGGCCTGGGATTATTTAAAAGCTTTATCTTTTGAAATAAAAGATAAAGCTTTATCAACATCTTATGATAGTATCTATATTGGTGGTGGAACACCAACTGCTCTTACTTATCAGCAGCTTCAATACTTATTTGAATTATTAAAACCTTTTTCCAAACAAGTTCAAGAATATAGTATTGAAGTCAATCCAGAAACAATGGATCAAGAAAAATTAGAGCTTTGTTTTCAAAATGGTGTCAATCGTTTAAGCATTGGTGTCCAGACCTTTCGTGATGATTTATTAAAAAAGATTGGTAGAGTTCATACCTCTAAACAAGTTTTAGAACTCATAAAAGATGCTCAAACAATAGGCTTTCAAGATATTAATATTGACTTGATGTATGGTTTACCAGATCAGACATTAGAAGATGTTCAAGCAGATATTCAACAATTATGTCAATTAGACATAGGACATGTTTCCTATTATGCGTTGATTTTAGAGGATCATACAATCTTGAAAAATATGAATTATCAGCCTTTGAATGATGAAGAAGATGCCAAGTGGTATCATTTTATACGACAAGAATTAAAAAAATATGGTTTCCATCAATATGAAGTGAGTAATTATTATCGTTATAAACCATCGCTGCATAATCTTGTATACTGGCATTATCAGGATTATGAGGGGATTGGTCTTTCTGCACATTCGTTAAAAAAACATCATCGTTATGAAAATACAAAATCTTTGACACGTTATTTGAATCATCATTATTTAGAAAATGATATTCCATTGTCTATGGAGGATTGCTTGTTTGAAAAAATCATGATGGGTTTACGTTTGAATGAAGGGATTTCTCTTGAGGAAATGAAAAGATTATTTGATATTGATTTTCAAGTGAAATATCAAGATGTCATTACCAAATATCAGAATATGAATTTTTTAGAAATAACGAATGGATATTTAAAAACAACATCTTTAGGGATGGATTATCTTAATAATATTTTAATAGATTTTTTAGAAGATGAACAGGGATGACCTGTTTTTCATTCTTTTTTAGCACAAAAGTGTTGACAGTGCTAAAAAGATGAGTATAATGTAATTAGCACAAGAGGAAAAGGAGTGCTAAAGGAGGCTATGATATGCTGACAGCTAGGCAATTACTGATTTTAAAATGTATTGTTGAAGAATTTGTGGAAACGGCTGAGCCAGTAGGATCAAAAACCTTAATGACGAAATATCAGCTTCCTTATTCGAGTGCAACAATTAGAAATGAAATGTCGTTTCTAGAAGAACACGGTTACTTAGAGAAGACGCATACGTCTTCAGGGCGTGTCCCATCAACAAAAGGATATCGTTTTTATGTCGATACCTTGATGCAACCTAGTGTAGATGACGAGGTGAAAAATCAGGTTTCAACAATTTTGGGAGACCGACATCGCTCTTTAAATGAAATTATTAAAGAGAGTTGCCAAATTTTAAGTCAATTGACTCATTTGACAACAGTCGCATTAGGACCAAATGCAATTTATGAACATTTACAGAATATTACGCTTGTTCCTTTGTCTGAACATACTGTGACAGCCATTATCGTCACAGATAAAGGACATGTCGAAAATCGAAACTTCAATATTACGAATAATGCTTATATGGAAGATTTAACGAGTTGTGTCAATGTCATGAATGAACTGCTTGATGGAACACCGATGAATCAAGTCGTTTATCGTTTAGAAAGAAATGTCAAACCTATATTAAGTGCTCGTATTAAAGAACATGAAGTTCTATTCAATGCTTTCTTGGAAGCATTTATGAAGTTTGCGAATAACAATGTTTATTTTTCTGGAAAAGAGAATATGTTATATCAGCCAGAATATAACGATGTGAATAAATTACGTCGTTTAGTAACTGCATTTGAAAATTCACAATCTTGGAAAAGTTTGGAACCGATTGCTTTGGAAGATGGTGTAACGGTCAGAATTGGAAGTGATTCACCAATAAAGGATTTAAATGATGTTTCGGTGATTTCAGCTTCGTTTAAAACAGGGAATGAGTCTAAAGGATCTATTTCAGTCATTGGGCCAACGCGTATGCCTTATGAGAAAGTCGTTTCTTTAGTTGAGTATATTTCAAAGAGCTTAGAAGAAGTTCTTGTAAGTCAAAATGATGAAGATGATGAATAGAGGTGAAACAATGGCAAAGGAAAAGGAAACTGAAAAAGAAGAAGTGACAGAAGAAGTTGTAGATGAACAAACAAATGAAAATGAAGAAAAGCAAGATGAGAATACAACAGAAAGCTTAGAAAAGCAAATGAAAAAATTGGAAGAAGAAGTCAATACATGGAAAACGGATTATTATAAAGTTTTTGCAGATATGGAAAACTTAAAAAGACGTTTAGAAAAAGAACATCAAAATTCATTAAAATTTATGATGCAGTCATTTATTGAAGAATTGCTTCCAGTAGTGGATAATTTTGAACGTTCGTTGAATGTGCAAAATCCAAGTGAAGAAGTTCAAACTTTCTTGAAAGGTTATCAGATGATCTTTGATCAGTTGATGAACATTTTAAAGAAAAATGGTGTAGAAGTGATTGAAGCTCAAGGTAAAGAATTTGATCCAAATCTACATCAGGCAGTAATGACAACACAAGATGAAAATTTTGATCACAATGTTGTTGTAGAAGAACTTCAAAAAGGTTACAAATTGAAAGATCGCGTTATTCGTGCATCTTTAGTCAAAGTCAATGAATAAATTTTAGGAGGATGATCATTATGGGTAATAAAATTATTGGTATTGATTTAGGAACAACAAACTCATGTGTAAGTGTGATGGAAAATGGTGAAGCAAAAGTTATTGCAAATCCTGAAGGATTAAGAACAACTCCATCTGTTGTTGCTTTCAAAAATGGAGAAATTATTGTTGGTGAAGCTGCTAAACGTCAAGCAGTTACAAACAAAGAAACTGTTATGTCAATTAAAAGACATATGGGTACAAATTATAAAGAACATGTTAATGGTAAAGATTATACACCTCAAGAAATTTCAGCTATGATTTTACAAAACTTAAAAGCAACTGCTGAATCTTATTTAGGTGAATCAGTTAATCGTGCTGTTATTACAGTACCTGCATATTTCAATGATGCTCAACGTCAGGCAACAAAAGATGCTGGTAAAATTGCTGGATTAGAAGTTGAACGTATTATCAACGAACCAACTGCAGCAGCATTAGCATTTGGTGTTGATAAATTAGATAAAGAACAAAAAGTTTTAGTTTATGACTTAGGTGGAGGAACATTTGACGTTTCTATCCTTGATTTAGCTGATGGTATGTTTGAAGTTTTAGCTACTGCTGGTGATAACCATTTAGGTGGAGATGACTTTGACCAAGCTATCATGAACTGGATTGTTGCTGAATTCAAAAAAGAACAAGGTGTTGACTTAAGTAACGATAAAATGGCTATGCAACGTGTAAAAGAAGCTGCAGAAAAAGCGAAAAAAGATGTTTCTGGTATGATGCAAACTCAAATTTCATTACCATTCATTTCGGCTGGTCCAGCTGGTCCATTACATCTTGAATTAACACTAACAAGAGCTAAATTTGATGAATTAACACATGATTTAGTTATGCGTACAGAAGGACCTGTAAGACAAGCATTAAGCGATGCAGGTATGTCTCCAAGTGATATTGATCAAGTTTTATTAGTTGGTGGATCTACACGTATTATTGCAGTTCAAGAATCAGTAAAGAGATTACTTGGAAAAGAACCTAACAAATCAGTAAACCCTGATGAAGTTGTTTCTATGGGTGCTGCAATCCAAGGTGGAGTTATTGCTGGAGATGTTAAAGACATTGTCTTACTAGATGTAACACCATTATCATTAGGTATTGAAACAATGGGTGGAGTTATGACTGTCTTAATTGAAAGAAATACAACTATCCCAACAACTAAATCACAAATCTTCTCTACTGCTGCTGATAATCAACCTGCTGTTGATATCAACGTATTACAAGGTGAAAGAACAATGGCTAAAGATAATAAACAATTAGGTTTATTTAAATTAGATGGTATTGAACCTGCACCTAGAGGAGTACCTCAAATTGAAGTAACTTTCAGCATTGATGTTAACGGTATTGTTAATGTTAAAGCAAAAGATATGAAAACACAAAAAGAACAATCTATCACTATTCAAAACTCAACTGGTTTAAGTGATGAAGAAATTGATAGAATGGTTAAAGAAGCTGAAGCAAATAAAGCTGATGACGAAAAGAAACGTAAAGATATTGAAACAAGAAATAAAGCTGAACAAATGATTAATGAAATCGATAAAGCTTTAGCTGAACAAGGTGATAAGATTGATGATAATCAAAAAGCTCAAGCTACTGCTTTAAGAGATGAATTAAAGAAAGCATTAGATGCTAACGATATGGCTACACTTGAAGCAAAAATGAGTGAATTAGAACAAGTTGCTCAACAAATGGCAGCATATCAATATCAACAATCACAACAAGGAGCTAATCCAACAGGTGATGCTTCAAATACAGCAACTCAAGATGATGATGTTGTTGATGCAGATTTTACAGAAAAAAATTAAAATAAAGCCAAGGCTTTGCCTTGGTTTTATCTAGTCAAGAGGTGAGATTATGGCTGAAAAAAGAGATTATTATGAAGTGCTAGGTATATCAAAGAGTGCCAGTGCTGATGAAATAAAAAGAGCATATCGTAAAATGGCTAAAAAATATCACCCTGATGTCAATAAGGAACCTGGAGCAGAAGAAAAGTTTAAAGAAGTTCAGGAAGCCTATGATGTTTTATCTGATGACAATAAAAAAGCTGCCTACGATCGTTATGGTCATGCTGCATTTGATCAAGCTGGTGGATTCGGTGGAGGAGCCGGAGGCTTTGGCGGATTTGGTGGCTTTGAAGATGTTGACTTAGGAGATATTTTTGGTTCATTCTTTGGTGGTGGAGGATCACGTCAAAGAAAAAGTGGACCTATGCGTGGTGAAGACCGCTTTGTTCAATTAGAAATTGATTTTATGGATGCTATTAAAGGTAAGAAGGCAGAAATTAAAATCAATTATGATGAACAATGTTCACATTGTCATGGAACTGGTGCGAAAACACCTAACGATTATCAGACATGTTCTAGATGTGGTGGAACAGGTACGATTCGTACACAACAACGTTCGCCTTTTGGAACATTTGTAAATCAGACAACATGTCCTGATTGCCATGGTACAGGTAAAGTGGTTAAAGAAAAATGTCCTCACTGTCATGGTAATGGATATGTCAATAAAAATATAACAGTTGAATTAAATATACCAGCTGGTATTAATACACACCAACAGTTACGTGTTCAAGGTAAAGGACGTCGTGGTACAAATGGTGGACCTAATGGTGATTTATATGTTGAAATCTATGTCAAACCACATCAACACTTCCAGCGTGATGGTAGAAACATTTATATTTCTATTCCAATTTCAGCAGTTGATGCCACTCTAGGTTGTGAAGTAGATGTCCCAACGGTTTATGGTGATGTGACATTAAAAGTTCCAGAAGGAACACAACCAGGTACAACATTACGTTTAAAGGGTAAAGGTGTGAAGGATTTACGTAGTGATAATTATGGAGATCAATTTGTTAAAATTGATGTTAAGATTCCTACAAAATTATCTCGTGAAGAAAAAGATCTTTATCATAAGTTAAAAAAAGCCGCAAAAAAAGAATCAATCTTTGATCAATTCAAAAAAGGTTTTAGAAGATAGCATGAATTTGTTATCTTCTTTTTTCATATGATAGGGTATAATGATTGAATAAAAGGGCATAAAAAAAGCATCCAGGAAGGATGCAATCTTTATCATTAAGCACTTTTTCTAAGAGTTCTTAATTCTCTTGCTGAAATTTTTACTTTTTTTGGTTTACCATTGACTAAAATAGTAGCTTTTTGTAAGTTAACATTCCATTTTCTCTTAGTTGCATTTAATGCATGAGAACGAGAATTACCAGACATAGGTCCTTTTCCGCTCACTTCACATTTTCTAGCCATTATATTCACCATCCTTTACAAAGTGTCATTCACATACCTAAGTATAATATCATTAATAAAATGAAAATGCAAATACTTTTTTATATAAACATAAAAAATATTTTGTATTTGAACGTAAATATAATATATGAAAAATATGAATATTTCAATATTTTTTTAAATTTTATTTACAAGATAATATAAGTGGGTTATAATGCGTATGCATTGTTATGAAATAATTGTCAACAATTTAAAAATAAGATATAATATAGTTAACTATTTATGAATTTATGATAAGAACGGAGGAATAGTTATGATAACAAAAACAACTGATTTAGGAGATATTCATCTTTCATTAGATGTCGTTGCTAGCATTACTGGGGGTGCTGCAACTGAATGCTATGGAGTTGTTGGAATGGCAAGCCAAAAGATTATGAAAGATGGTTTTTATGATCTTTTAGGTAAAGATAATTATGCTAAAGGGATTGTCGTAGAAGATGGGGAAACAGGAATCATTTTAAATGTCTATATTATCGTTGGATATGGTGTCAAAATTTCTGAGGTTGTTTATGAAGTTCAAAAGAAAGTGAAATATGTTTTAGAAACAACTTTAGATATTGATATTGAAGCAGTGAATGTTTTTGTACAAAGCATTCGTGTAACAGATTAGTGGAGGGTTAACATGAGAATCATTGATGGTAAACAGTTTAAAGAGATGGTTATAACAGGTGCGACTGTTTTGCATAATAATCATCCAGAAATTGATGCACTAAATGTTTTTCCTGTGCCTGATGGAGATACAGGTACAAATATGTCTTTAACATTTAGTTCTGGGGCAGATGAGATTGAAAAGTTAGATTCTAACGATATATATGAAATTTCAAAAAAATTATCTAAAGGTTTATTGATGGGAGCAAGGGGAAACTCTGGTGTTATTTTATCACAGATCTTTAGAGGTATTTCTATGGCTTTTGAGGGAAAATCTCAAGTGGATGCTGTAGAATTAGCACAAGCTTTACAAAATGGAGCAAAAGTAGCTTATAAAGCTGTTATGCGTCCTGTTGAAGGTACAATTTTAACTGTCATAAGAGAATCAAGTGAAGCTGTTGTAAAATATGCAAAACCTGGTATGGAAATCGAAGATGTTTTTTCTTACTTTGTAAAAGAAGCTGAAGAATCATTGGAAAGAACACCAGAACTTTTACCTGTATTAAAAGAAGTTGGTGTTGTTGATAGTGGTGGTGCTGGTCTATTATTGATTTTAACAGGGTTTATGGCTGCTTTAGCTGGTGAAGAAATTGAACGTGTAGATATTAATAACGATAATGCAAAAGAAGCACTTGTTGATGTTGAATCTGATAGTGAAGATGCATATGGTTATTGTACAGAATTTATTTTTAGATTGGATCCAGCAAAAATAAAAGTTTTTAAAGAAGAAAATTTACGTAATGAACTAGAAAGATTGCCTGGTAATAGTATTGTTGTTGTTCAGGATGAAGATATCGTGAAAGTTCATGTGCATACATTAAAACCAGGAAATGCTTTAAATGTGGCACAAAGATATGGTGAGTTTATTAAATTAAAGATTGAAAATATGCAAGAACAGCATAATTCTATTTTAGAAGCTAATAGTACACCTGCTGCTAATGCAAAAGCTACATTAACAGCACCAAAGGAAGAACCTAAGGATGTGTCTATTATTAGTGTGGCTGCTGGTGACGGTATTAAAGATATGTTCTTAGAATTGCATTGTGATTATGTTGTCAGTGGTGGACAAACAATGAATCCTTCTGCTGAAGATATCGTTCAAGCTATTCGTGATGTTAATGCAAAACATGTCATTATATTACCAAATAACTCAAACATTGTGATGACAGCACAACAGGCAGCTATTATTTTAGAAGATGAAGTAGATGTTCATGTGATTCCTTCTAAAACAATTCCACAAGGTTTATCAGCATGTATTATGTTTAATCCAGAAGTGTCTTTAGAAGACAATTTAAATGAAATGAATGAAGCTATTGCAAATGTGAAAACAGGACAAGTGACTTTTGCGATTAAAGATACAAATATTGATGGTGTGGATATTAAGGCTAATCAATATATGGCATTATGTGAAAAAGAGATTATTGCCTGTGTTCCAAATAAAGTAGAAGCTTTAAAAGAAACTTTAAATGGATTGGTTGATGAAGATTCAGAAATTATTACTTTAATTTATGGTGAAGATGTAACTGAAGACGAAGTTGAAGATATTGAAAGTTATGTTGAAGATCACTTTGAAGCTGAAATCGAATGTGTAAATGGAAAACAACCGGTTTATTCATTTATCGTGGGTGTCGAATAGAATATTACGAAAGACAGGATAATATTTAAAAATATTTATTATAGAATACGGAAGGCTCGATTTTATCGAGCTTTTTTGCATCTTATGAAATAATAAAGAATATTGGGTTATTTTTTTAATGATTTTTGCACTTTTTTTATCTTGGCTTGCTTATCAAAACAAATTGTTTTTTCTGTAATGATAACAAATATTATTTTATTTTTGTTTTAGTAAGAGATCAATTTAATAAAAATGTTTTTACCACTACTTAAAATATTGATATAATGAATGACAAGAGATGATATTGAGGTGAATACGATGCTACAAATGACATTACTAAATGCTTTTTCTGAGTTTTTCTTCTTTATGCTTTATTATAAAACGACCAAAAAAGAGAAATCAAAGTTATTATTATTTATATTTGGTTTTGTTGTTAGTTGTTTTCATTCATTTATTTTATATCCTCTTTATTATCGTTATCATTTTGGACCTCTTTCTTTTAGTACAATTATCAGTATAACGCTTAATTGTTGTACAATCATTCTACTTGAAAGACAAAATATAAAAGAAATTATGATGAGAGTTACAGTCTTATATCTTTTCTTTCTTATGATATCATTTCCGATTGCTTTGATATTGGTATCACTCTGGCAATATGTTTGCATTATTTTCAATATTTCTCCACAAATCTTAAGTATTGGCAATACGTTATCAAATGCAGTAGGCTTTATTGTCTATTATTATCTAATGCTTTGGATCTATAAAAAGTTTGAATTAGAAAATGTTATGCAAAACATTCTCAAAAAATATAGAAAAACATGGAAAATGATATTTTTTGAAGTGGCTGTTTTCTTGTTGATATGCGGAATGGAAATTTCACAAAGCATTGAACTTAATACAGTAGCCATTAATATTTTAACGTATGTCTTTATGTATGTAGGAGTTATTTCTTTTACGAGAAGAGTAAGACTTCAACAGCTCCAAAAAGAAAGTGAAGAATTAAAAAACATGATTGTTGACCAGCAAAACATGTATATCAATGAATTAGAAGATATTCAAAAACAAATGCGTATTTTTCGACATGACTATCAAAATCAGATGTCATCACTATATTTATCAAGCCAAAAAGGAGATATAGAAAATGTAGAGAAATCATTAAAAACAATGATCAATGATTTTGATGAACACATTGGAAAGAAAATGAACATAACCAATCAGTTAGCTAGTATTCAAATTCCAGAAGTGAAGAGTCTACTGATGAAGAAAATAACTGAGATGCAAAAATCAAACATTTCAGTAAAGTTAGAAGTATTATATCCATTTTCTAAAATAAATATGCCAGCATTTGATTTCATACGCTGTCTAGGAATTCTTATTGATAACGCAATGGAAGAAGTGAAAGAGAATGATGGTAAAATTCATCTTGTTTTTCTTGCGGCAACCAATGGTCAGCTGACAATGACAATCAGTAATACGATTTGTAGAGAAATTGACTGCGAGAAAATATTTCAAGAAGGATATTCTACAAAAGGAAATAATAGAGGTATGGGATTAAGTATACTTCAAGAAATGATTCATCACAGTGAAAATATAACGATGGAAACAAGAGCAGAAAATAATGAATTTATTCAGGAGATAACAATATGTTAGTAACTATTTTAGAAAATTTGATTTTAAATTTTCTTTTAGCATTTTTGATCCTCATCCTTTATCAAAAAATAAGATATACGCAAGTCAATTATCTGAAAGCATTCGGAGTAACACTATTATCCTGTGTTGTCTACACACCTCTGTTTGGTATACTGCAGATACTTTTTCCTTCTTTAAATTCCTTTTTGAATAGTAGTAGTGCAATTTATTATGTCTTTGCGAATGTATCTAATATTGTGGTTTTTGAGATTATGATTTATTTACTGCTTGATAGAAATCTAAAGTTATCTATATTCCTTTTTTCACTTTTATGGTCCTTATATCAGCTGATCATCTATACATTTAATAACATGACTTATTTGCTTTCCAATAATCAGCACATACTCTATTATCTGCTTGCTTATGTGAATTTGTTTTTAACATATATGGTCATTGATTATCTAATCAAACGAAGTCATATCCATACATATGTAAATATGCTGGAGGAACATCCTATATCGTATCCTAAAACTATCGGATTATCTATTGGATTTTTGTTGATTTTTCCAGCAATGCAGATGATCATTCAAAGAGAAGAACCAGGATTCATGGCAATAGAACAATTCATACTGACATTTGTTGGCATATTTTTCCTTGCTTTATTCTATTTCGTTATCCAAAGTGTTCAAGCAAAAGAACAGCAGAAATATTTGAGTATGATGTTACAGCAACAAAATCTTTATATTCAATCACTGGAATTGATTCAGCAGAACATGAGAGAATTTAAACATGATTATCACAACATGATGGTTTCATTGTATTTGCAAAGCAAAGAAGGCAATGTACAAGAAATCGAACAAAGATTATCCCAAATGATGAATGATTTTGATGACTCCATAGGGGAAAAAATGAATCTTGTTACACAGCTATCAAATATTAAGGTAAGTGAAATCAAATCATTACTTATGGAAAAACTTACCATTATGCAAAAAAAGAAAATACCTGTTAAACTAGAGATATTATATGAAATCAAATCTATCAACATGAATGTTATGGATTATACACGTATTCTAGGTATTCTATTAGATAATAGTATTGAGGAAGTTGAGGCATATTATGGAGAGGTTGTTATTATTATGCTTCAGCAGGATTCAGGACTATATTTGCGTGTTGAAAATACCATTCATGAACAGATAGACATTCATGAAATCAGTAAACCGGGGTATTCAACAAAAGGAAGTACAAGAGGAATGGGACTTTCAAGTCTGGAAAAAATAATCGTGAAATATCCCAATATCATACACAATGTCATGTGCGAAAATGATAGATTTATTCAGGAAATAACGATTCTAGAGAGGAGTAGGACTAATGATAAAAATCTTTCTTTGTGATGATGAAACTGTAATTTTAAATAGAATCAAAGAACTTATAGAAAAAGAAATTATCATTCATGCATATGATTTTTGTATAGAGGGTTCATTTGACAGTCCAATAGCATTATTAGAAAAAATGCGTACATGTAAAGATAGACGCAATATCTATTTTTTGGATGTAGAATTAAAACATCCAGAGTATGATGGATTTCTATTAGGAAAAGAGATTAGAAGCATGGATCCTAATGCGACAATTGTCTATATCACGAGCTTTAAGGATTTAGCTTATAAAACATTCCAGTATCATATAGAAGCATTTGATTATATTGTGAAAGATGAAGATAAGCTTAAGGATAGTATTTCAGAATGCTTGCAATCAATCACTTTGCGACTACAGGAAGAAAGAAAAGATCCGGTAGAGTGTTATACATTTCGCAGCGGTGATATGATTCGTCATATTCCTATTGATGATATTCTATTCTTTGAAACATCCTCCCGTTCTCATTTTGTGATTTTGCATGGTCTTCATCAGCGAATTGAGTTTATTGGCAATTTAAGTGATATTGAAAAGGAACTAGGAAAAAACTTTCTAAAAATTCATCGCTCTTATCTAATAGCAATCAACAAAATAGATCATATCGATCTTAAGAGGAATATTGTAAGAATTGGAAATAGCGAATGTGCTATATCCAGAAGAATGAAATCAGAACTATTGAAACGTGTGAATCAGTAGTTCTTTTTCATTTTAGGAAGTGAGACATACCGATTAGGAAAAATGAATCACAAACTTTCTCCATTCTGATATATTGCTCTTGTAAGGAGGGATTATCTATGGATAAAGAAGTGATTCGTTTAGATCATATTTCAAAACAATTTAATCAGACACCAGTTTTAAAGGATATCACTGCTAAACTGCATAAAGGTGAAATCCTAGGCTTTTTAGGACCAAGCGGTGCTGGAAAGACAACAACTATTAAAATCATTACAGGACAATTACATCAGACATCTGGAGAAGCTTATATTTTAGGGATTAATTCCAAACAAATAGATGAAACAATTTATGAGCAAATTGGAATTGTCACTGATACAAGTGGAATTTATGATTATGTGAGTGTTTATCAAAATCTTGAAATGTTTGCGAAAATTTTAGGAGTTAAAAAAATAAATATAGAAGAGATTTTAAAGAAGGTTGATTTATGGGAGCATCGACAGAAACTGGCTAGCAAGTTATCTAAGGGGCAGGCACAGCGATTAATTCTCGCAAGAGCTATTTTGCATAATCCAAGAGTGTTATTTTTGGATGAACCAACTTCTGGTCTGGATCCATCAACAGCAATGGAAATTCATAAACTATTAAAACAGTTAAAAGAAGAGGGAATGGCAATCTTTTTAACGACTCATAACATGGAAGAAGCCACAAAACTATGTGATTATGTTGCATTACTGAATAATGGAACAATTGTAGAATATGGAACACCAGAAGAACTATGCTTGAAATATAATCAGCAGAAAAAATACAAAATTAAACTTAGAGATGGAAATAACTATCTCATGGAACAGAATCCTGAAAATTCGAATCAGATTTCAAAGTGGCTCATTCAAGAAGAAATAGAAACGATTCATTCATGTGAACCAACATTAGAAACTGTATTTTTAGAAGTGACAGGGAGGGAGTTATCATGAAAACAATTCATATCAACAAACTAGTAGCTATCATTGAAATGAAAACGAGAGCGTTTTTTAAGAAGAACTGTATCATTATGCCAATATTTGCGATTGGTTGTACCATAATGTATCGATTCTTGTTTCAGAATGTCGCAAATGATGGTACGTTTAATGCGGTTTTGAACGGTGAAGCACTAGCAATGGGGCTTGTGACCAATATAGGAGGAAATGGGATTTATTGTTGTAGCTTATTATTAGCAGAAGAAAAGGAAAAGAAAACGCTAAGAGTTCTGATGACATCATCTGTTAATGCATTGGAATTCTTTATAGGTAGTATTCTACCAGTCTTTTTCTTCACAGCAGTTATCAACTTCATCTTAGTACCCATCAGTGGAATGACTTTGACATTAACTCAATGGATCTGGTTTACGGTTATGACAATACTAGGAACACTGACAAGCTGTATCCTTGGTATGTTGTTAGGAATATTTGCAAAAGATCAAGTCAGTACATCAACAATAACGACACCATTCATATTAACATTAATGCTAGTGCCAATGTTTTCAACAATCATTGAAAGTTTCAAAACAGTTTCGCATTTCATATTTACGGGAGCGATTATGGAAATGATATCAAACATAGCATCTCATCAAACTCCATATGTAGAATTGAGTGGTATGATTGTTATGGTTATAGAAATCATTCTTGCAATTTTATTATTTATCTTCTTTTATAAGAAAAATGGGTATGAGAAAGACTAAAAGGCTGTGACGAGTCATGAGAATTGATACATTCTCACTCGTACAGCCTTTTGTCTGTTATTGATGAATAAAATTGATAACCATTTGTGCGGTTTCTAGTGCCTTTGTAGCAATCAAAGGATGATGACCATCTTCCCATATTTTATATTGAATAAGTGGATTGTTTTTTGCAATCTCATGAAATTCACTTTCTAAATCATTATTCAACATTTCATCAGTTTTACTTGCACTCATTAATAATGGAATCTTTATATCAGATATATGAGAAATAAATAAAGGAATATTTTTCTTTCCTAGGTTAATAAGTGTTTCTGTATCTTTATCGGTGACTTCTTCCCAGTCATCTCCTTGACACCATTCATAAAAACCTCTTGACTGTTCATCTGATTTCGCAAATTCTCTTTCTTTTATAAGACCTTCTGCAAAACCAGATGGAAGTGTTCTGCCATCAAAACTATCTGCGATGACTTTATGAAATCGTTTAGGTGCTTCTAAAGCAGCATTAATGGCGGCATATGCACCACCGCTTGTTCCCAAAAGATTAATATTATCGATATTTAAATGATTTGCTAGGGCTATGATTTGATAACCCTGATCAACCCAAATATTTTCAGGAAATTTATCAATACGCTCAGATAGCCCATTTCCTAAAAAATCAATGAGAATGATCTGAAAATCATTTTTATATAGATCTAGAAGAAATGTGAACATCTTTGATGATGCAGTATTTCCATGAAGCAACATTAAAGGTATTCCTTTGCCAATAACAGAATAATAGATATTTTTATCATAATATTGAAAATAGCTCATATTGTTAGCCTCCTATAAATTGAAAATTGTTTTATCGCAAGGCTAATATGATAGCCTTGCAGATTATTTGATTCTCATTTTGATCACCTTTCCTTTATATAGCTAATTGATTGATTTTATGTTGTAAAAGATCTAAGAATTCACAAGCTTCCATACCATCCATCTGTACATGGTGAAATTGAAAAGATATTTTGAGTTCTGTTATTTGTTTATTTTCTTTATATTTTCCCCATAGCATAAACGGATTATTAAATATACCACTATACATGTTAATGATGCCATCAATATCATATTTGATTAAACTGGATGTTCCAATAATCATATGATCTTCGATTTCATAATCTTGGCAAGTTTCATAGACTTTCTTGGTTAATTGAAGATATGACTGATTAAACTCTTCTAAATTTGAAGAAAATGGAATATCACAAGTATTTATAGTGCCAGAGTTATTTGCAACAATGACATTTAATCCTATCTTGTCATACTGAAACATTTTTTGACCTATTGGTAATAAATAAAACTCTTTGATTTCACTTGCAGCTAATGCAATACAATAGCACATCAGCATGTTTAACTTATATCCGTCTTTTTTTAATTTCATTAAATGAGATATATCTAATGTTTTGAATATTGTCACCATAGGCATTGGAGCATTGATATAGAGTTCAAAACTTTTAGCTCGATTGGTATCTTTAGGATTGATTTCTTGCATATTCCTACCTCCACTATATATTTTTATTATAACGCTATTTGAATAAAAAGTTAAATATTCATTGTTTTGATTACTTTTTAAAGTGGTAACTATTATAATTATCATTTTTGAAATCAATCGTGTCATTTTTTTATTTATCTTCTTTTGTCAGAAAAAATGAATATAAAAAGATTGAAAATGAGTATAAACTGAATTTTTTCATAAGCATATTGACATCTGTGCATAACAGTATTATACTGTACTTGTAAAGGTAATACAGTATAATACAAAAGGACGGTGATTGAATGGAAATATTTATAAATAATCATGCGAGCGTTCCTATCTATGAACAGATTTCATCACAAATAAAAGCTTTAATCATGAGTGGAGAATTAAAAGCTGGGGAAGCACTTCCTTCTATTCGAGGACTTGCAAAATCATTGCATATTAGTGTTTTAACAGTACAGAAAGCATATGATGCTCTTCAAGCAGACGGTTTTATTGAAACAACCGCTGGAAAAGGATGTTTTGTATCTGCACAAAACCAAGATTTCTATTTAGAGGAACAACAAAAAAGGATTGAAGAGCATTTTACAGAAGCTATAGAAATAGCAAAAGTCAGTGGAATAAAACTTGATCAACTACAGTCTTTATTATCTTTGTTATATGAGGAGGATTAAGATTATGGAGAAATTAGCATTAAAACTTGATGGTGTTACAAAACATTATAAAGACTTTACTTTAAATAATATTTCTTTTAGCGTTCCTGAGGGGAGCATAGTAGGATTGATTGGTGAAAATGGGGCAGGAAAAAGTACAACTATTAATTCTATATTAGGTTTGACTAAAAAAGATAGTGGAACAATAACAATGCTAGGAAATTCCAATATTGATGAAGTCTCTAAAGATGAAATCGGTGTTGTATTTGATGGAAACAATTATCCAGATGTCCTCAATCCAAAACAGCTTGGAAAAGTTTTTGCAAATATTTATAGTACATGGGATATGAACACATATGAAAAAATGCTTTCTAATTTCAAATTGCCAATGAACAAAAAAATCAAGAATTTCTCTAAAGGAATGAAGATGAAATATTCCATATCTGTTGCTTTTTCACATCATTCAAAACTATTGATTCTTGATGAAGCGACAAGTGGTTTAGATCCTATCATTAGAGATGAAATATTAGACATGCTTTTAGACTTTATTCAGGATGAAGAACATTCTGTTTTGGTTTCATCTCATATCACAAGCGATTTAGAAAAAATAGCTGATTATATTGTATTCATTCATGAAGGTAAGATCATTTTCTCAAAACCTAAAGATGAACTGTTAGAAAAATATGGCATTATTAAATGTGGTGCAGCTCAATTTGATGCATTGGATAAGGAAGAAATTATCGCATATAGAAAACAGGATTATGAATGGCAGGTATTGGTAGCTGACAGACAGAAAGCCGAAAAGAAATATCCAAAAGCAATGGTTATACCTGCTAATATTGATGAAATCATGCTGATGTATGTACGAGGGGGGCGAACTAGATGAAAGGTTTATTATTAAAAGATTATTACATTATCAAAAGCAGTTTGCTTATCTTAGCAGTCGTATTTGTTGTTATTGGAGCAAGTCTATCTTATCTTTCAACACCATGGGTGTTAACCGTATTGGCAACAGTATTATTAGGAATGATCGTTACAACGACGATTACTTTAGATAAGACATCAGGATGGATCAAAACAGTCTTAACGACTCAGATTTCTAGAGGAGCATATGCTGATAGTAAATACATTTCTTATTTAGGATTAAGTTTAATTGGATTGGCATTTGGAATCATTTTTGGTTATATCGCTTCAACTGTCATTGGAAAAAGCAGTGATGGTGCAATGGTATTTGTATGTGTCAGTGTCGCCATGGCATTGCTTGCAGGCGGAATCATTCTGCCATTCTATTTTCTTACTGATGAAACGAAAAGTATTCTAGGTTCAATTATCGCTTATCCTGTTTCTGCCGGAGTGTTCATTGGTTTGTTCTTTCTTTTAGGAAATCACTTATCAACATATATAATCATTTTAGTTGTATCACTGGCTGCCTTCATTGTATCTTGGGTTCTAACGAAAAAGGTATTGTTAGTAAGAGATTTATAATGAGGGAAATCATATGAAACAGTATGAATATGTTGAATTAAAATATGAAGCTAAAGATGTATTGTTTCTCATGACTTCTGATTATAAGAAAATCATCAATGAATATGCAGAAAACGGGTATTCCTATGTAGGATACATCCCAAAGTTGATTGATGCAAAAGGATGCTTAAGAAAGATTGATTTGATATTTGAAAAAGCGAATTAGGCATTATTTAACTGTACCAAAAAAAGGTGCAGTTTTTTCAATGCCAGTTTTAATTTGATATTATATAGTTTATGTTGAAAATAAAAGAATCCTATACATTCTTAATAAAGGATTATATGTAATGTAATTATAGTTTTGAAAAATGAACGTAACTTAATTTATGATTTTTTATAATGACTATCTATTGTATTATGAGTATCTTTGCCATATTCTATAAATATGGAGGAGATAAAAATGCAAACAAAAAAAGAAGATATAGAACAGAGGATTATCGAAGTAGCAACAGATGAATTCATGAAAAAAGGATACGAGAACACTTCAATGAGAGTCATTGCATATAAAGCAAATACTAGCCTCGGAAATATATATCATTATTTTAAAAACAAGGAACTCTTATTACAAACAATTATTCTGCCAACATTAGAAAACATTGAATATATGATGGATCAGCATATAAATAATGGTAAAGATAATATGCTAACGAAAGATGAAGCAATGGCATATGCAGATCATCTGGATGAATTATTTGAACAAAGTGAGTTAAGATGTTTTCTTGATAAAAAGGTCGTTATAATTCTAAATTTAGAGAGTTCTTCTTTGTTGGAGAGAAAAGAAAAACTATTAAAAAAATTACAAGAACATATACAGCTACATTTTCATATGCAAGAAAATGGGCATTATTCAAAATTGATAATAGATGTATTAGCAGATTGTTTAAGACACGTTCTAATAGAATATGAGGATATTGAACAAGCAAAGATAGAATTTATTAATGTATTCAAATTATTCTGTACAGGAATAATAGGTCAAATGAAGTGTTAAGAATCCAAAAGGAGCATAAGGTTATGGAAAAGAAGAGGATGATAAAAATCAGCAGATACTATTTAATGTTTATGCTAGTTGCGTGTACTGGTGCAAGTATATGGCAATTATATTTACCACAAATAGGAGAAGCATTTACAGATTGGGGTATATCTGTTGGCTGGCAACGTGAAATTTCGTTATGGAATATAGCGATTATTGTTTCAATTGTAATTGCTTTAAGAAGCAATAATACAGAAATGATAAAAATATTAGTTATACAATCAGTAATACTCTGCTGGTTACTTGGAATCAATCATCTTATTTCGTTGTTAATGAATTTCACTTTTAAATATTTGATTCACATATTAGGAATATTTGAAGTAATGCTAGTAGGGGGTGTATGGGGAACATATATTTTGTTTAAATATTTCATTCAACAAAAAGGTATCTCAATTGAACATATGAATTAAAACTGTGCCTAGTAAAAGGTGCAGTTTTTTTGAAACATACTTGTTTATTTTTTTTGCATATATCGTAGACTAAATAATGGGTTTAAATATCTATATTTCAATATAAATTTTAATTCATTGACATAAAATTTTTATTCAATTAAGATTGAAATTGAGGAAGATCTTGCTCGAAATAAACGAGGAGGAAAAATAATATGTATCATGGAAGATTCAAAGGTAGTCACTATGATTGTGGTTTTCGTTGGGGAACTTTATTAAGAAAAAATAATAAAATTATTGCGAATCAGCATACATTTGTTGTCAATGAAGAAAGAAAGGAATTTGCTAAGCAATGTGTGTCTATTTATGAAAAATATTATCCAGAAATTTTAGATGAAATAAAAGGGATTGCTGATGGACAGCAAACATCATATGAAGATATGCTCACTTTTTTATTGAGTATGTACTGTTTTGAATTTAATAATAAATGTACGTGTATGGCAACCAGTGATAAAAATCAAATTATCTTAGGAAGAAACAGTGATTTTTTAGTTGAATTAGAGAAACTTTATATGAACTGTTTGTATGATTTAGATAATTGCTACTCATTTAATGGAAATACGACAGCGTTTGTTGAAATGGAAGATGGTATCAATGAATACGGCTTAGCAATAGGAATGACTTTTATTTATCCACAGAATATCATGCCTGGAATAAATGCAGGAATGCTCGTTCGCTATATTCTGGAAAAATGTCAGACACTACAGGAAGCTATTCAATTTATAAAGTCAGTTCCCATTGCTTCTAATCAAACAATAACAATAGCAGATGCTTTAGGAAACATTGCAATAGTAGAGTGTAATAGTCAAAATGTTGTGGTCATTTATCCTTTAGAAAATGAAAATTTTGTTACTACAGCAAACAACTTTAACTCGTCACAAATGAAAAAATATAATGAATACAATATTGATGACTGGAATTCATCATTAAGACATCAAATTGCATATCAGTCATTAAAAAATAACGATTTATCAATGGAACTTATTTTTGATATATTATCTGGAAAGCATGGATTTATGTGTCAGTATGATAGAAGAAAAGGTGCAGATACTGTATGGTCTGTAGTTTATGATATTAAAAATAAAAAAATATATAGAGTTGAAGGAAATCCATCAAGAAAACAATATCAGGAAGATCATCGATTTAAATTTTCTTATTGATATAGTTAATGATTGTCAAACATTTTTTATAATGGGATAATGATTATATCAAGTACATTATAAAGGAGAAAATAAAAATGAAATTAAAGAACCCTATGTTAGTAGTCACTGATATAGATAAATCAGTTGAGTTTTATAAAAGAGTCTTTGGACTTCATGTGATTATGGATTTTGGAGCTAATAAAACTTTAACTGGAGGTTTGTCTTTACAGACAGTTGAAACATATAAAGAATTTATCAGTGCAAGTGAAATCACCTTTGGAGGTAATAATTTTGAAATTTATTTTGAAGAAGATAATTTTGATAAGTTTATTGATAAATTAAAAGAGTGTGACATT
This sequence comes from Massilimicrobiota sp. An105, assembly GCF_002161155.1. Taxonomy (NCBI): domain Bacteria; kingdom Bacillati; phylum Bacillota; class Erysipelotrichia; order Erysipelotrichales; family Erysipelotrichaceae; genus Massiliimicrobium; species Massilimicrobiota sp. An105. Next base: position 75,822 of record NZ_NFLY01000001.1, on the reverse strand, counting down.
GAATATGTACATCCTGTTATAGAACATTCATGGGGACAACGTGTAGTTCGATTCTATGATCCAGATAAGCATATTATCGAAGTTGGAGAAAATTTAAAAGTCGTATGCAAACGTTTCTTAAATAGTGGAATGACACCTGAACAAGTAGCAGAACGTATGAATGTACCCATGAAATTTGTAAATGCGTGTTTAAAGTAAATCAATAAAAATAGTCAAAAAGAAGTTATTTATATGGTCTAGAGATTGTAAGCATTATTTCAAACAGTCTCATTGCATTGAATTTTTTATCTCTTTATAATAAAGATAGGAGGTGTTAAAGTATGGCTAATGAAGAAAAAAAGGATTTTAATGCCATGTTACACGATAATAAAGATATGCCTAAATTTCAGGTGATTACAGACCAAAAAAGTATTGAAAAATATGGTGGAAATAATATGTATTTTGCTCCACCAATTGATTACGATAAAGTCATGAAGAAAATACCTTATGGAAAGGTAATCACCATTGGGAAAATTCGAGAATTTTTCGCAAAAGAGAACGATGCAGATTTTACTGAACCTATCACCGCAGGGATTTTTGTATCTATTGCAGCATGGGCAAGTTATCAGCGAACTGAAGATAAAACTCCATATTGGCGAACATTAAAAGCAAATGGAGAATTGAATTCAAAATATCCAGGAGGTATAGAAGTCCAAAAAGAAAAACTTGAGGCTGAAGGACATACAATTATAAAAAAAGGACGCAAGAATATAAAGTATTATGTAAAAGATTATGAAGATGTACTTTTTGATTTGAATAAGGAACATTGAAGGTGATTAAAAAACGAAAGTGAGGGGAACTCATTTGAAAAAAGTTATTATATATATTCATGGTAAAGGTGGCAATTATCTTGAAGCTGAGCAATATAAGAAAAATTGCCCTGGCTTTGATATTTACGGAATAGATTTTAACGACTATCTTCCTTGGATTGTAAAAAATAAATTTGTTGATTTTTATAATAATGTTCAAAATAAATATGATCAAATTTATATACTGGCAAATAGTATTGGTGCCTATCTAGCAATGCACTCACTACAGAAATGTAAAATCAAAAAAGCGTTATTTATATCTCCGATATTAGATATGGAGCAGTTGATAATAGATATGATAAATTGGGCAAATACTTCAGAAAAAGAATTGGCTGAGAAAAGAGAAATACAGACAGATTTTGGAGAAACATTATCTTGGGAATACTTATGTTTTGTTAGAGACAATCCAATAATATGGAATGTTAAAACTGAGATATTGTATGCAGAACATGACAATTTAACATCAAGAAAAACAGTAGATGAGTTTATAAATGGTCATGATGCACATCTTACCGTAATGGAAAATGGTGAACATTGGTTTCATACTGATGAGCAAATAGAATTTTTAAATAATTGGATGAAAAATGTCATATAACAAAAAATTTATAGAGAGTTACAAATACGAGTGGAGGTATATAACCATGAAAAACATGATTGCATATTGCGGATTGGATTGTGAAAATTGTGATGCATATCTTGCGACAGTCAATAATGATCAGGAGTTGAGAAAGAAAACTGCCAAGCTATGGGCTGAATTGAATAATGCACCCATTTTTCCTGAACATATTAACTGTGAAGGATGCCGTGTTGATGGTGTGAAAACTGTATTTTGTGATAGTATGTGTGGTATTCGACAGTGTGCAATGAAAAAGGGTGTTAATACTTGTGGGGATTGTTCAGATTTAGAAAAATGTTCTATTATAAGTACCATCCTAGAAAATAATCCGTCTGCTTTAATAAATTTGAAAAAATAGATCCTTATTTGAAAGGAAGTGTTAAAAATGCCTACTTCTCATATAAAAGCACTGATTGATAATGATATCCAAAAAGTCTGGGAAGTTGTTTTCAATGTTGAAAAATACAAGTTATGGCGTAGTGATTTAAGTCAAACAGAAATCATAAATGAAAAACAATTTATTGAGTACTCTCAAGAACATTTTGCTACTACTTTTACTGTTACTGTTGTAGAACCGTATAAACGTTGGGAATTTGATATGGAAAATAGCAATATGAAAGGGCATTGGATAGGTATTTTTACTCCTAAAGGAAATCAAACTGAAATAGAATTTACTGAGGATGTACAAGCTAAAAAATGGTTTATGAAACCATTCGTTAAATCTTATTTAAAAAAACAACAGACACAATTTGTTGAAGATTTAAAGAAATCATTAAAGAAGTAAATTGAAATTATGGAGGGATGTTCATGAAAATAGAGATTGAAAAGGAATTTCCAAAGTATTTTAAGCCTTCATATCCAGAGGAGTTTGAATTATTTTCACATTTTGAAGTTACTGCAGGTATACCTACAGTTTTATTTGCCATTACCACTTGGAAAGAAAATGGACAACCTAATGTATGTTTTCATTCCTGGAGCAGTTTTCATGGAGATAAGACAGCTTTCTTTGCGGTGATGGGGAATTTATACCAACATACGCATACATATGCAAATATAAAACGAGATAAATGTTTCTGTATTAATTTTCTTCCTATTAGTTACTATGATCAACTTGTCAATACAATTCATCATAATCAAATTGAAGATGATGAATTTTCAGTAGGGCAATTGACACTTGATCATGCCAAAACTATACATGCACCTGTTATTCATGAAGCTTTTATCAATATGGAATGTACTTTAAAAGATATACAAGATTTGAGCGGAGCAGGTATAACAGCCATGATTATAGGCCAAGTACAGCATATATCAGTTGAAGAGAACTATGCTCAAGGATATAAGCGATATGAAAAAGATGGATTTATGATGCTAATACCAGCACCACAAGATCTTCTGACTGGGGAACCGAATCAATCTGCTATAGCTACTATAAATATCGAAAAGTATGACTAAAAAAACAGAAAGAACAAAATTGAGTTAATTGAAGATAAAATATCTTATTTAACAAAGATACTTTGAGTATGTTTAAATGGTAATCTAAAATAACATGGGGTTTTGGGGTTTTAGATTCTAAATTAATACGGGAAGAAATACCTTCCCGTTTTTTAATACCTATAGTCGAGAATTTAGCATGTTTAATATTCTGTTTTTAATGTGTACTGTTGATTATGAAATTGTAGGATTTCCTACCTGATAGTACGTTTGACAGGTCACTAAGACCAGATAGCATGAAATGTCAATCGTGAAATAATAATTCCTTTTTATTTTGACATTTTAAACATAGTTGAAAAGTATATATACACCATATAAAAATGAAATAAATAACGTATCAGCAAATAAATTAATAGTTGATCTTATGAGATATTATACACAGTCTATAATAAGCGTGGCTATTAATAATAGATGCCAAATAAATGGATTTAAAGTAATCAGTAATATATATACTTATCACCTTTATAACTAAATCATATAGCATTAGATAGAAGAAAACAAAGAAATGTTTGAACAATCTTTAAATTTTTTTATATGAGACATATGATCAACAAGCTATTGAATTTCCCGTGATTTTGGAACATAGATTGAGAAAATAGAAAAAGAGATTTCCCGTAAAACTTATTCGTTTTGGAAAACCCCGTGACTTCTTAGACTATCGTTTAAATTGACTCTTTTTTGTTTTTTATATATAATTATACATACCAAGAGTATGTAAGAGGTGGGAAGCATGGCTAGAAATAAACATCCTGAAGTTACAGTCGGTAAAATATTAGAAGTTTCTAAGCGACTATTTTTAGAAAAGGGGTATGACAACACAAAAATTCAAGATATAGCAGATGAGTTAGGTATGACAAAAGGTGCTATCTATCATCATTTTGAATCTAAAGAAGAAATCATGAATAAATTAGGTGAAACTATGTTCATTCATAATAATCCTTTTGAGATAGTCAAAAAACGAAATGATCTAAACGGTCTAGAGAAAATGAAATTAGCAATCAAACTCAATCAGTCTAATGAACAGATGGTAGAATTAACTAATCAGGCATTACCGCTTTTAGAGAATCCTCAAATCTTAGCGAAAATGTTTGAATCTAACTATCAGAATTTGCTTCCCTATTGGTTGGAGTTGATTCAAGAAGGGCAGGAAGATGGTTCTATAAAAACAGAACAGCCAAAAGAATTAGCAGAACTCTTCATATTAACTGATTTATGGATGATACCATCACTGTTTCCTGGTAATGTTGATGATATAAAGAATCGTTATAAGTTTGTCACTGTCATGCTAGGAAAGATGGGGTTACCACTTTATGATGAAGAAATGATCGAAAAAATTGATAAGTTACCATATTATAAATAAAAACATTGCCTTATCATAAGGCAATTTTAAATAAAATTATACATACTTAAAGTATGTATGCTATGAGTAGGAGGAAGAAAAATGACAAAAGTATTTATTCATGGATCTGGGCATAAAGGTAGCAGCTGGAATGAAGTCGTTAAGAATATGCATAACAACAAAGACATATTATGTCCTGATTTATCGACAATTCTCAATGGGAAAGAAGCAAGCTATTCTCATTTATATTCTTCATTTGTTGAGTACTGTCATGAAAGTGAGGGACAAATTGATTTATGTGGACTTTCATTAGGTGGAATATTAGCTTTGAACTATGCTATAGAATTTCCTGATAAAGTAAAGTCATTAGTCCTTATTGGAACGCCACATAAAGTACCGAAAATCATGTTTCGTATTCAAAATGTTATTTTTAGATTCTTGCCAGAATCAACATTTAAGAATATGGCTTTCAATAAAAAAGATACATTTATTTTAGGAAATACAATGAAGGATTTAGATTTTAGCCATAAAGTCAATGTGATTAAATGTCCAACGTTTATTATTTGTGGAGAAAAAGACAAAGCCAATATGAAATCAGCTTATTTTTTCTCTCAAAATATTCAACAATCAGAATTCATCATTATTAAAGAAACAGGTCATGTTGTTAATGAAGACAATCCAAAAGAATTAGCAAGAATATTAGATGAATATTATGGTCAATTGAATAATGTTTATAAATATTAGCTATTTTTTTAGACAAGACAGAATTTTATGGTTTTGATCATCATTTAAAGGTCTCTATATTTATGACTAAAAATACATAATACTGAATTTTATTATTCTTTATCTTGTTTAATTTTATTTAATTCTTCTTCTAACTTTTGAAAACTTTTCTTTAAAAAATCATACTCATTATCCTGATTATCTTCTTGAGAGTTTGAGTCTTGTTCATTGGATTGACTATCTGTTGTCTGAAAGGAAGAAAGTTAACTGCTGTTAAGAGCTAATAAATCACCAATTACATTGAAAAAGGCACCAACAACAGCTTGTTCGTCAACGGATAAACTTTCTGTTAAAGGGGCAACCAATAAAACAGCTAAACCATCAAGTGCGATAGGATGAATAAAAGTGAAGGACATTGTCATCACCATAATTATCATATGTTCCTATTTGAATTTTGAGTGTGGTAAATGACTTATATGACAAAGTGATTGAAGAAATGAAGATGAAAATATTATTTATCTGGTATATACAGATATTTTTTTCATAAGTTGAAATTTATATGAATAAATAAGAATCTATGATATGATAATAATAACTTTCAACAAGACTTAACGAAAGTGATTGAATCTTTTATCAAAGAATTGGAGTTTAAATAGAAAGCGTGATATTTTGTCAAAAGTTAAAGATTTAAAATACATGAATATTCAAAAAGTAAGACAATGTTTTTATGATGGAAACATATGGACGAAAACACAGTTATCTGATGAGACGCAATTATCGTTATCATCCATGACAAATATTTTACAGGAGCTATTAAAAAATCAAGAAATATTTTTTATAGGTGAAAATGCATCAACAGGAGGACGAAAATCAAAACAGTATGTTTTGAATAAAGATTATCGTCATATATTAAAAATGATTTTAAAAAGACAAATCAATGGTTATGAATTTATTTGTCAGAATGTGAATCTTTTTAATCAGGTTATTTCATCTCAAACAGTTTCTTCATTATATGGACAAGTGGATGAATTGATCTTATTAATGAAGAAGTTTTTATCTGCTGACTCTTCTATAACAATGATTTGTTTAAGTATTCCTGGTGTCTGTCATGATGGATATATTGATGTGTGTGACTTTGAATTGTTTGAAAATGTGAATCTTTTAGAGATGATTCGTGATTTTTATAAGAATCAAATCATTTTAGAAAATGATGTTAATATTGCCAGTATTGGTTTTTATCATCAATATCCAAAATGTCAGCATTTGGCATTTGTTTATCAGCCAGCAGTTCAATATATAGGATGTGGAATGATTATTAATGGAAAGTTATATAACGGTTTTACGCATTTTGCGGGAGAGTTGAGATATTTACCGTTTTATACATCTGAGCAACAAAATCAAATGCTTGAAACTCAACCTAAAGAATTACTAGAAAAACAGTTATCGACACTTTGTTGTGTTTTCAATCCAGAAATGATTGGGATTTGTAGTGATGTTATTGATTGTTTAGATGATTTTCATCTCAATACGATTCCATTTAAACATAGACCACGTATGATTCATGTAAAGAATATGGGTTCATTGATAGAAGATGGGCTTTATCAAATGAGTATTCAAAAAATATTAGAGGAGGAGAAGAATGATGACAAAGAGTTATATTGATTTACATATGCATAGTATGTATAGCGATGATGGAGAATATACACCAACACAGTTAGTAGATATGTGTCATGAGGCAGGTGTGAAAATCATGGCTATTGCTGATCATAACTGGGTAAAAGCAAATGAGGAAGCAAAAAAACATGCAGATGAATTAGGAATGACATATATTCCTGCTATTGAAATTGATTGTACTTATAAGGGTGTTAATTTACATGTGTTAGGATATGGTATTGATAATCAGGAAGTCTTTAACCAATTAGGTGAAGATATTGAAAAACAGGAAATTGCATGCAGTATGAAGAAATTAGAATTAACGAATGCCTTAGGATTTGATTTGAAAAAAGAACAATTAGATGCATTATCAACAAATGGTGTTTATACAGGCGAAATGTTTGGTGAAGCTTTATTGAATGATTCACGATATGAAGATCATGAATTATTAAAGCCCTATCGTCAAGGTGGAGAAAGAAGTGATAATCCCTATGTGAATTTTTATTGGGATTATTATGCCCAAGGGAAACCATGTTATACAGAAATACATTTTCCAACTTTAGAAGAAACTATACAATTGATTCATCAACATGGTGGAGTTGCCCTGTTGGCTCATCCTGGTAATAATTTAAAAGGACAGTTTGAACTGTTTGATGAAATGGTGGCATTAGGATTGGATGGAGTAGAATGTTTTTCAAGTTATCATACAACAGAAACAAATGAATATTTCTACAATAAAGCTAAAGAACTAAATGTCTTGTATACATGTGGAAGTGATTTCCATGGTAAGACAAAACCATCTATTCATTTAGGAGAAAATGGTTGCTTAAATCCACAGGAAATAGAAGATTGCTTAAAAGCTCATCATCTTATTTAATAGAATGAAACACTACAGTATTGGAAATCAATAGGTAGTGTTTTTAATTATTATTTGATCAATTTATATTTTTCTTTAAGCGCTTACATAAAAGTGATAAAATATAAATATGTAGGTGAGGAGGAAAAGTATGTTAAGAGATTATCAATTTGAACAAATAGAAATTGCACCTGATATTGAAGAATGCTTAGAAAATGCAAAACTTGAGTTGTCTAAGAAACAGATGTTATTAAAAGAAAAGAAATTACCTGTTGTAGTTTTATTTGAAGGATGGGGAGCATCTGGAATTGGGACAATGCTTGGCAAAGTGATTCAAAATATGGATCCACGTTTTTATAATGTTGAAACAATGAATAAGATAAGTGAAGATGAACAAAGAAAACCTTTCTTATATCGTTATTTTTTACGCATTCCAGAAAATGGAATGGCCACATTTTATGATCATGGTTGGATGAATGATGCCACAAGAGAGTATATGCATAAACAAATTTCAAAAAAACAATATTATCAAAGAATTGAAAGTATACAGAAGTTTGAAAGAACTTTAGTAGATAATGGTTATATAGTGATTAAATTCTTTTTCCATATTTCTCAATTGGAACAGGCAACACGTACACATAAGTTGTTGAAAAACAAGAATACAAAATGGCGTGTCAGTGATGAAGATTTATGGCAAAATAAACATTATGATGAATACTTAAGTTTATATGATGAATATATGAATGCGACAAATGACACATATGCTCCTTGGTATATTATTGATGCAACAAATAAAAAATTAGCTCAATTACAGGTGCTTGAAACATTAATGAGCTGTATTCAAGAACGTCTAGAGCATGAAAAACAGGATGCACCACTGATTGACAATGTTTTTGAGATGAGAGAGAAAATTCACTTAGAAGATTATGATTTAAGTGTTAACATTAGTGAAGAAACATATCGTAGAGAATTGAAAAAATGTCGAAAAAAATTGATGAAGTTGCATAATAAACTTTATCGTCAAAAAATACCTGTGATTATTGCCTATGAGGGTTGGGATGCAGCTGGTAAAGGTGGAAATATCAAGAGAGTCACTTCTGGATTGGATCCTCGTGGATATACAGTTTATCCTATAGCAGCTCCTGATAAAAGTGAATTGAATAGACATTATTTATGGCGTTTTTATAAACGTTTACCAAAGGACGGACATATTGCCATTTTTGATAGAACATGGTATGGCCGTGTTATGGTTGAAAGATTAGAAGGATTTTGTAGCGAAAATGACTGGCAACGTGCTTATAATGAAATGAATGAATTTGAAAAAGAACTTTATGACTGGGGTGCTATTGTTATTAAATTCTGGGTACAGATTGATAACCAGACACAATTAGAACGTTTTACTGAGCGTCAAAATACACCTGAAAAACAATGGAAAATTACCGAAGAAGATTGGCGTAATCGAGAAAAATGGGATTTATATGAAAATGCTATTGAAGAAATGCTTCAAAAAACAAATACAGTGTTTGCACCATGGTATGTATTAGAATCAGTAGATAAAAAATATGCACGTATTAAAGCAATGAAAATTGTCATTCGTGAAATTGAAAAGAGATTAGGATAATATAAAAACAAGAATAAGCTCATGTCTTATTCTTGTTTTTGGCATAATTGAAAATGAATACAGGCATTCAAAATACCATCATGATCAACATCGTCCGTTATATAATCAGCAATAGACTTGACTTCATCACTGGCATTTCCCATTGCAACACTTATAGCAACATGCTTTAACATAGGAATATCATTTCCACCATCGCCAAAAGCCATAGTTTGGGATAAATCAATATGATAATGTTTTAAGAATTCATCAATCCCATGTTGTTTAGAACCACCTATCGGTGAAATATCACAGAAAGTGGGATACCATCTTGAAGCATGACAATGGGGCATGACTTTTAATAATTCCTTTTCCTCATTTTCATCAACAAAGCACATACATTGATATATCTTTTTATGGATAACCTGACTGCAATCACGAGCAGGATGGTCATCGTTATGTGTGATTGCATGGATTTCATCAACAAGATGATTACGCATATTAAAATATTTGGTATGTTCTTCAGTAAAACCACAAGGAAATGGTTTTTCTTTTAAATATTCTAATAAAGCCTGAATATCCTGAGAATCAATTGTGTTTTCATAAATCAGTTCATCATTTGTAAAACAATATTGCCCATTTAATGTAATATAGCCATCAAAGGGGAAACCTTGTAAAATATCTAAACCATCTTTTCCTCTTCCAGTTGCAATAAAGAGTTTGATTCCATTATCTTTGAGTTTATTTAAAGTATAAAAAGTTGAATCAGGGATTTGATGAGTTTTGAAACTGGCTAATGTACCATCTATATCAAAAAAGATTGCCTTAATCATATATATCCTCCTTATCGTTTCTTTTATTATATCAAACATTATATATTTTACAAAAAATTTTCATTTTTTGCTTGTTTTATCTTTTTTATAATAAAAGTGCTATAATGCATGAAGAAAGAAGGGGAAAAATGTTTGACGTTTTGATAACATCATTAACTTTTATTTTGATTATTGTGATTGCATACTTTTTAAAAAAAGTGAAAGTTTTAAAAAAGAGTGATGCAAATATTTTAGCAACTATTATTATGAATGTGACATTGCCATGTGCTTTATTAACAAGTGCCAATGGAATTACATTAGATATGACAATTCTTATATTGATAGCTGTAGGTATTTTATCTAATGTTACTATGATTCTCGTTGGTTATGGATTTGCTTATAAAGAACGTCCTGTTATCAAAGGAACATATATGATTAATGTATCAGGGTATAATATTGGGAATTTTGTATTACCATTTGTTCAATCTTTTTTCCCTGGTATGGGAGTCGTTTATTTATGTTCATTTGATATTGGAAATGCATTAATGGGATTAGGGATTACGTATGCTTTAGCCGATCATGTTGCCAGTGGTCAAAGTGATTTTCATTTAAAGGATGTTTTAAAAAAACTTTTTTCTTCTATTCCATTTGATGTCTATTTATTGATTTTTATAATGGCTATATTTCAAATTGAATTTCCATCATATATTCTTTCAATGGCAACGACTATTGGCGCAGGAAATAGCTTTTTAGCCATGATGATGATTGGTTTAATGCTTGAAATCAAAGTCTCACATAGTGAAGCATATCATGTTGTTAAAATCATAGTGTTAAGAATTGTTGGCACTTTGATTTTATCAGGTATCATTTTCATTGTATTACCATTGCCATTATTAGCTAAAGAAATATTAACTATGGCTCTTTGTGCCCCATTATCAACAGTTTCAGCTGTGTTTAGTCAAAAAATTGGCTATAGTGGTGATATGCCTGCAACAGCAAATTCTTTAAGTATCATTATCTCTATTGTCTGTATGATTACATTGTTATTGATTTTTATTTAATCAAATGAAAGATATTCTAAATGAGTATCTTTTTTTTGAATTTATGGTACAATAAACGACAGGTGGTGAGAATATGACAGATATAAAATTATTAAAAACGACATCTCGACGTTTAGAAATTTTAGCTTCAATGAATATAACAACTTTGGAAGACTTGATTTATCAGTATCCTTATCGTTATGAAGTGATTGAAGAAAAATATCCCACTGATGAGGATGAACATCTGATTATTGAAGCGACTGTCATTTCACCAGTCAAGATTTTTTTTAAGGGTAAAATGTCTAGAATGAGTTTTGAAGTTGAAGATAAGTATTTACAACATTTTCAGGTGTCTATTTTTAATCGTCATTTTTTAAGGCAACATTTAAAGCTAGGAACAACCATAACAATCATTGGTAAATGCATCAATCATCGTATTACGGCATCTGATATTAAAATCAAGCCATTACAAGACATATCTGGTATTTATCCAGTTTATTCTTTAAAAGAAGGAATAACGCAAAAATCTTTTAGACAATATGTCAAAAAAGCATTGTCTTTATTAAATCATGAATTTGATGATTTTATTCCTGAAAAATACCGCATTCAACATCATTTGATCCGAAAGGAAAGTGCTTTGTATTGTATTCATTTTCCAGAAAATAAAAAAGATGTTCAAGAAGCGTTGAAATATTTAAAATATGAAGAATTTTTAAAATTTCAATTAACAATGCAATTGATGAAGCAACAACGTACTCAAGAAATGGGGATTGCGAAAGATTTTGATGTAACACAATTACAATCATTGATATTATCATTGCCTTTTGCTCTTACCAAAGATCAGCAGACGGCTATTAAAGAGATTGTAGAAGATTTAAAAAGTCCACAGATGATGTATCGCTTTTTACAGGGTGATGTTGGTAGTGGGAAAACGGTTGTCAGCTCTGTAGCTTTATATGCCAATTACTTAGCTGGTTATCAAGGAGCTTTAATGGCACCAACAGAAATTCTAGCGACTCAGCATTATCAGACATTAAGCCGTTTCTTTGAAAATACAGATGTCCATATAGAGTTATTAACAGGTTCATTGTCATTGAAAGAAAAAGAACGTGTTTATCAGGCTATCCAAAGTGGAGAGGCAGATATTGTGGTTGGGACACATGCTTTATTTCAAAAAAAAGTTGTTTACCATAATTTAGGATTTGTGATTACTGATGAACAGCATCGTTTTGGTGTCATGCAACGTAAGGCTTTAAAAAATAAAGGTCAGCAGGTTGATTTTTTAATTATGAGTGCAACACCTATACCACGTACGCTAGCTATTTCTATGTATGGTGATATGGATGTATCGACAATCAAAACAATGCCTCAAGGGCGCTTGCCAGTGAAAACACAATATATTCACTCGTCTTCGATGAAGCCGATATTAAAACATTTAAAATCATATTTGGCTCAAGGAGGACAATGCTATGTGATATGTCCGTTAGTGGAGGATAGTGAAAATTTAGAAGCAAAGAGTGCCTCACAGATTGCTAAGGCTATGCAAAAGTATTTTCAAACTCAATACAATGTTGGATTATTACATGGACAGATGAAAGAAGACGAAAAAGAAAAAGTGATGAATGGCTTTTTGAATAACACAATTCAGATTTTGGTATCTACGACAGTTGTAGAAGTAGGAGTAGATGTTAAAAATGCAAATATGATGGTTATTTATAATGCAGAGCGATTCGGAATGAGTCAATTACATCAATTGCGTGGACGTATTGGGCGAGGACAGGAGCAGGCTTATTGTTATTTAATGAGTTCATCATCGTCAAAGGAAGCCATTGAGCGATTGAAATATTTAGAAAAAAGTCATGATGGATTTGAAATATCATTATATGATTTAAAACTTAGAGGACCTGGGGAAGTTTTAGGCCAACGACAAAGTGGTTTACCAACTTTTTTAGTTGCTGATATTATGAAAGATTTTCCTATTTTATCAATCGCAAGAAAAGATGCCGATGAAATTATACATGATTATATACAAAATCATGAATATCAGGGAATTGTATGTCAGATTCAAGAGAAATTACAGGTGAATAATGAATATGTTGATTAAATATGTTATACTATACAAACGAGGAGTGAAAGAATTATGTATAAGTTATCAATAGATGCTATGAGTGGTGATTTAGGAAGTTCTATCGTTGTAGAAGCTTGTGAAATGTTTATGAAAAATCATCATGATGTAGAACTTTATGTCACTGGAAAAAAAGAAGAATTAGAAACATTAACAAAATATGAAAATATTCATATTGTAGATGCCAGAGATGTTGTGAAAATGGATGATGGCATTATGTCTGTGCGTCGTAAAAAAGAATCAAGTATGGTAAAAGCTGTCATGATGGCACGAGAAGGTGTTGTTGATGGTGTGGTATCATGTGGTTCAACAGGTGCCTTTTATACAAGTGCTATGCTCTTTTTAAAACGTATTGAGGGTGTTGAAAAGTCTTGTCTGATGGTTATGATGCCTACATATAATGGAAAGGGCATGGCTATGCTTGATGTAGGAGCCAATGCTGAAAATACAGCTGAACAATTGTATGATTTTGCGATTATGGGGAATATTTATGCTAAAAATATAAGGGGAATCCAAGAACCTAAAGTTGCTTTATTAAATATTGGAACTGAATCTAAAAAAGGTAATGAAGCGCATCAACAGGCATATCAGCTCTTACAGGCAAGTGATCGTTTGCACTTTGTAGGAAATGTTGAGGGTCGAGATATTTTAAGTGGTGATTATGATGTTGTAGTCACTGATGGTTTTAGTGGTAATATTGCTTTGAAAACTTGTGAAGGGGTTGCTTCAACATTAATGAAAATGATCAAAGAAAGCATGATGTCTTCACTAAAAGGAAAAATAGGGGCATTATTAGCCAAATCTTCACTTTATAGTTTGAAAGAAAAATTTGATTACAAATCTGTTGGTGGTGCTTTAATGATGGGATTTGAAAAAGCAGTTGTAAAGGCACATGGAGCCAGTGATGCTAAAGCGTTTTGTAATGCTATGGATTTAGCTTATCAGATGGTGAAAATGGATGTTGTAACTCAAATGAAGGAAGGATTAAGTCAAAAATGAAAATATTAGATTTTTTACAGAAAGAAAATATACCATTTCATAACATTGCCATTTATAAAGAAGCATTTACACATGCTTCATATGCTAATGAATCGCATTATGTAAAAAAAGACTATGAACGTTTAGAATTTATGGGAGATGCTGTTTTACAGCTTTATGTTTCAGAGTTTTTATTTAATCTTTTTCCTGATGTTCCAGAAGGAACATTGACAACTTTACGTAGTAAACTCGTACGTGAAGAGTCATTAGCACGTTTCTCTAGAGAATTAGGTTTAGGAGAATTGCTATATTTAGGTGTTGGTGAAGAGAAAAGTGGTGGTAGAGAACGTGAAAGTGTTCTTGCCAATATTTTTGAATCATTTATAGGTGCATTATATTTAGATTGTGGTCACGATGAAGTTTTAAAGATATTACAACAAACTATATTCAAACATATCAACGATTTAGATTATGATGATATTACTGATTATAAAACAACTTTGCAGGAATTAATTCAAGCCGATCAGCGTCGTACTGTCACATATGAATTGTTAGAAACATCTGGTCCGTCTAATGCTCCAGAATTTAAAGTAGCTGTCATGATGGATGATATGTGTCTAGGTGTTGGGAAAGGAACAAGCAAAAAAAGAGCTGAACAGCAGGCAGCGAAGGATGCTTTAAATAAACTTGCAACAAAATAATGATGAAATGATGGATTTTGCCTAGATATCTTTTTCAAAAAAGCATAGTTTATTTTGGGAGTGATAATCATGTATAATCCATATATGTATGATGATGAAAGAGTCATAAATCCTCGTGTTGGAGAAATTGTTTTATATACGGTACACAAAGGTGATAATGTTTATCGTATTGCGAAAACATTAAATAGTGAAGTGGCATGGATTCAGGTTATGAATCAGCTTAATGATGATTTGTTGATTCATCCTCAACAGGAACTCTTGGTGCCAATTGTTTATCAAAAGGTTCCACCAATGCCACAGCCATTCCAAAGAGAAACTTATGATTTATATTTTTAAAAAAATGCATAAGATTTTCATTTGAGCAAAAACTATAAATAGGAGGTTTGAAAAATGAAGAAAATAATCATCCTATTTGTAGCTATGATGTTATGTGGATGTGCTCAAGAAAAACAAGTAGAAGAAAAATCGCAATATAAAGATGGGACTTATACAACAACTGCTATGGGATATGGCGGAGAGTTTGAGGTTGAAACAACATTAAAAGATGATAAAATTCAGGATATTGTGATTAAAGAGCATAATGAAACACCATCTATTGGAGGTGTAGCTTTAGAACAAATGATTGACAACATGAAGAAAAAGAATCATTATGATGTTGATACCATTTCTGGAGCTACCAAATCTTCTCAAGCTTTAAAAGAAGCCGTCGCTAAGGCTTATGAAGAAGCTAAAAATGAATCTTAGTATTTTATATTGATCAAAAGTAGTTACAATAAAAGTGACTGCTTTTTTTGTTTATTGAAGAATAAATCTTTATTTTTTAGGAAAATTAGTATATGATAATGAAAATGATAGGGGGCTAAATAATGGGAAAAAACTATGTTGGTTGTGAAAGAAATATCACTTTGATCATGGATTTTTATGAATTAACAATGGCTTATAATTATTTTAAATTAGGAAAACAAGATGAAATTGTTTATTTTGATATGTTTTATCGTAAAAATCCTGATCAGGGTGGTTTTGTTATTTTTGCTGGTTTACAGCAGTTAATTGAAGCAATTGAAAATATGCATTTTACTGATGGGGATATTGAATATTTAAGATCATTAAATGTCTTTGATGAAGATTTCTTTGCGTATCTCAAAGATTTTCATTTTACAGGAACTATCTTTTCGGTAAGAGAAGGGACACCTGTTTTTCCATATGAACCATTAATTACAGTGAAAGCTAAACTTATTGAAGCACAGTTGATAGAAACATTTTTATTAGTGACAATTAATCATCAATCTTTAATTGCAACAAAGGCTAGACGTATTGTACAGGAAGCAAAAGGGCGTGCTGTGATGGAATTTGGAGCACGTCGTGCTCAAGGATATGATGGTGCTCATTATGGGGCGCGAGCTGCTTATATTGGCGGAGTGGCTGGAAGTGCGACTGTATCTGCTGGAAAAGATTTTGGAATACCAGTATTAGGAACAATGGCACATTCATTTGTACAGTCTTTTGACTGTGAATATGAAGCATTTAAAGCTTATGCTCAAATTTATCCTGATAATTGCGTTTTACTTGTTGATACTTATGATACTTTAAAAAGTGGTGTTCCTCACGCTATACGCGTTGCTGAAGAGGTTTTAGCACCAATGGGGAAAAGATTAAAAGGAATTCGTTTAGACAGTGGAGATATTGCTTATTTAACTAAAAAAGCCAGAATGATGTTAGATGTTGCAGGATTGCATGACTGTAAAATTACAGTTTCTAATTCATTGGATGAGTATTTAATTCGTTCAGTGTTGGAACAAGGCGCTCAGATAGATTCATTTGGTGTAGGTGAAAATATGATTGTCTCTAAATCTTCACCAGTTTTTGGTGGTGTATATAAACTTGCTGCTATTGAAAAAGATGGAGAAATTATTCCTAAAATTAAAATATCTGAAAATACTGAAAAAATTACAAATCCAGGATTTAAAAAAGTTTATCGTTTAATTGAAAAAGAAACTCATAAAGCCATTGCTGATATTATTGCTTTCCATGATGAAGTTTTAGATGAAAATCAAGATCTTACAATTTATCATCAATTAGATGCATGGAAACATAAAACACTTTATGCTGGAACATATGAAATTCAACCATTGCAGACACTTGTGTTTGAAAATGGAAAAAATGTTTATCCATATTATTCTTTAGATGAAATTAGAGCATATTCTAATCAGCAAAAACAATTATTATGGGATGAAATTTTCCGTTTAGAATACCCTCATTTGTATTATGTTGATTTAACTCAAAAATTATTAGATTATAAGCTAAAAATGTTAGCGAAAGGAAAAAAAGGACATTAGTCCTTTCTTTTTAAAGGATTTTATTTATGATTATTACAGTTGTAGGATTAGGTGTTATTGGTGGTAGTTTTGTTAAAGCTTTAAAAGGAAAAGGATATGATGTTTATGGAGTGGATTGCGATCAGCAGACTTTAGAAATGGCGAAAGCTGAAGGATGTATTATTGAAGGGTATCTTGATGGACATCAGATTATTTCACAGAGTGATTTAACGATTATTTGTTTGTATCCATCAAAAGTTTTAGATTTTATTTCTGAACATACTTTTAAAAAAGGAAGTATTGTTACAGATGTTGTTGGTATTAAATCATATTTTTTAAATCAAGCCTTATCAAGAATGGATCAGGATGTCGAATATATTAGTGGTCATCCTATGGCTGGTCGTGAAAAAAAAGGCTATTTGTATGCCAGTCAGGAAGTTTTTCAAAATGCAAATTATATAGTTATTCAGCATGAACATAATCAGATAGATAAAATTGAATGGATGCGTCAATTTGTAGGACAACTAGGTTTTAAGAGTGTGAAAATCATGAGTCCTTATGATCATGATGAAATTATTTCCTATACATCACAATTACCACACACATTAGCTGTAGCATTGATGAATAGTGATGATGAAAAATATGAAACAGGTAAATATATTGGAGATTCTTTCCGTGATTTAACGAGAATTGCTAATATCAATGCAGATTTATGGGCAGAACTTTTCTTTCATAATCGTGATTATTTATTGGCTTCTATGGAGCGTTTTGAAAAGCAATTTGATTTGTTAAAACAAGCTATTGCTTCAGGGGATGAAAAATCTTTAAAGGAGATGTTTTGGCAATCATCTAAGCGTAGAGAAAAGTTAGAAAAATAAGTCATCAAAGAATTAAGAGAGTAGATTTATCAATGAAAGGATAAAGATACTCTTTTTATAAAAAAATTATATTTTATAAAATAAAAAAGCTTTGAATTTAAGAAGTAAAATTAAAATATGGAGTCAAATGAGAGCAATCATTTGTAAAAAAAACGAAAAAAGGTATTGCATAAATGGGGAAAATATTATATACTAGGTGAGCAACGAGTTAAGGAAGTTGGTTCCATAGCCAAGTTGGTAAGGCTACAGACTGCAACTCTGTCATCGTCGGTTCGAGTCCGGCTGGAACCTCCAACTGCCCAGGTGGCGAAATTGGTAGACGCACAGGACTTAAAATCCTGCGGACCTTAAAATCCGTGCCGGTTCGACTCCGGCCCTGGGCACCATTCAAAAAAAGAATTTGAAAAAAATGAAAAAAGTGTTGCAATTGAATAAGAAATGTGATATTATTGAATGGCACTGTTAAGAGGCGCTAGTAGCTCAACTGGATAGAGTGCTTGACTACGGATCAAGAGGTTGTGGGTTCGATTCCTGCCTAGCGCGCCAATCAAATATACGAACGGGAAGTAGCACAGCTTGGTAGTGCACCTGGTTTGGGACCAGGGGGTCGCAGGTTCGAATCCTGTCTTCCCGACCATTGTAATGGGGCTTTAGCTCAGCTGGGAGAGCGCCTGCTTTGCACGCAGGAGGTCAGCGGTTCGATCCCGCTAAGCTCCACCATTATGTTGCGGAGGTTTACCCAAGTCCGGCTGAAGGGATCGGTCTTGAAAACCGACAGGGGATGAAAGTCCCGCGGGGGTTCGAATCCCTCAACCTCCGCCATTTATTAAATTTCATATCGCGGGATGGAGCAGTCTGGTAGCTCGTCGGGCTCATAACCCGAAGGTCGTTGGTTCAAATCCTTCTCCCGCAACCAAATGGTCTGGTAGTTCAGTTGGTTAGAATGCCGCCCTGTCACGGCGGAGGTCGCGGGTTCGAGCCCCGTCCAGACCGCCATTTGTTTTGGTTCCGTAGCTCAGTCGGTAGAGCAGAGGACTGAAAATCCTCGTGTCGCTGGTTCGATTCCGGCCGGAACCACCATTTTTATCAAAAACGATTCACTACATGGCGGGGTAGCTCAGTTGGCTAGAGCAATCGGTTCATACCCGGTGGGTCGGGGGTTCGAATCCCTTCCCCGCTACCATTAAGTTTAATAGTGGTGAATACCACTTTTTATTTTACTTGGACCCTTAGCTCAGTTGGTTAGAGCTATCGGCTCATAACCGATCGGTCGAAGGTTCGAGTCCTTCAGGGTCCACCAAGATGTATGCAACCTCTTTATGAGGTTTTTTTATTTTTTTATATCATAATTTGTGTTATGATATTTTTATGATATTCATATATATTTCATAACAATGTTATATATTGATATAAAAGTAGGTGATTTGATGGATGATATAAAATATATGGGGTTAACATATCAACAGGTAGAAGAACGTAAGCAACGAGGGCTTATTAATATATCACATGATAATATTTCAAAAACAAAAAAACAAATTGTTTTAGAACATACTTTGACTTATTTCAACTGTTTAAATGTTTTTTTAGCAGCCATTATTATTTCTACTGGTCGTTGGACCAATTTAACCTTTATGGTTGTCATCTTTATTAATGCTTTTATTGGTATTTATCAGGAGTTTAAGGTTAAGAAAATTATTGATCAGTTAACTGTTGTGACAGTTAAGAAAGTAAAAGTTATAAGAAATCAAGAAGAAATTATTATTCCTACGGAAGAATTGGTTTTAGATGATATTGTTTTTTTAGAAATGGGTAATCAAATAGGAAGTGACTGTATCGTTTTAAGTTCACAGGGAATGGAAGTTAATGAAGCTATGTTAACTGGTGAATCTGAACCTGTTAAGAAGTATAAAGATGATGAGTTACTTTCAGGTAGTTTTGTAGTTGCCGGAAGTGCTTATGCGAAGGTTATTCGTGTAGGAAATGATAATTATTCCACTAAGCTTGTTCATAAAGCGAAAAATAAAAATAAAGCTTCTTCTGAAATGAAAGATTCTATTGAAAAAGTGATTAAAGTTTTAAGTGTTGTGATTATTCCAGTTGGTATCGTATTGTTTTTTTCACAACGTAGTGCCTTTCCAAATGATTTAGCCAGTGCCATTGTTAAAACTGTAGCTGGTGTCGTTGGAATGATTCCTGAAGGTTTGGTTTTATTAACAAGTTTATCATTTATCATTGGTGTTGGGAAATTGGCGCGTAAAAAGGCCTTGATTCAAGAAATGGAAGCTATTGAAGCTTTAGCAAGGGTAGATGTCTTATGCTTAGATAAAACTGGAACCATTACAACAGGTGAACTCAAAGTTGAAGAAGTGATACCTGTTGAGCCATATCGTTTAAAGGAAATAGAATATATTATGGGTGTGATGGCTCATGAGTTTGATGATGTCAATGCAACGCAATTAGCATTGCAAGACTATTTCTTTAAACAAGACAACGTTATTGTGAATAAACGTATTCCTTTTTCATCTCAAAGAAAGATGCGTGCCTTAAGTATTCAAGGAAATGGTAACTATGTCTTAGGAGCACCAGAATTTTTATTACCATCAGATCATGTTGTTTTAAATCAGGCTGATGAATACGCCCAAAAGGGATTTCGTGTTCTTTTGTTAGGAAAAACAGATTTGATTGATGAACAAGAATCCAAGATTGGTCAAGTCAAGCCAATCGCACTTATTATTATTTATGATTGTATTCGTCCTGAAGCTAAAGAAACATTACATTTCTTTGAAAATGCAAATGTGGATATACGTATATTATCAGGAGATAATCCAGCAACTGTATCTCGTGTTGCGCAATTAGCTGGATTAAAGAATGGTCATCTCTATATTGATGCTTCAACATTACCTGAAGATGATATGGAATTAGAAAATATTGTTGCACATTATCATGTTTTTGGTCGTGTTAAACCAGAACAGAAACAGCGTATTATTAAAGCACTACAGGTAAATGAGCATGTTGTTGGAATGGTTGGAGATGGAGTAAATGATGTTCTGGCACTTAAAGATGCTGATTGTGGTATCGCTATGGCCGCGGGAAGTGATGCTGCTAAACAGGCTGCACATATTGTTTTATTAGATTCTTCTTTCGCATCTATGGTTGATATTGTGAAAGAGGGGAGAGCTATTATTGCAGATATTGAAAGAGTCAGCTCACTTTATTTAACCAAAACAATTTATTCAACAGTATTAGCGTTGATTTTTGCGGTTTTAAGAATGAGTTATCCATTTACACCATTACAGTTAAGTTTAATTAGTGGTTTAGCAATCGGTTTACCTAGTTTCTTGTTGACTCTGGAACGTTCATCGTCTTTATCATCACAAGGTTTTTTGAAACATGTCATTTCGACAGCCTTGCCTTGTGCCCTGACTATGATTATTTATATGCTGGCCATTACCTGGATTGGAAAAGAATTCCATTTTGATACCAAAATGTTATCTACATATTATTATTTAGTTGCTGGTTTTATCAGTTTTCTGGTCGTTTTTGTTGTATGTTTGCCATGGAATCGTATAAGAGTCATTGTTACGAGTACGATTACAGTTATTTTTTATCTCATATTGATGATAATGCATGATTTCTTTGAGATTTATTCACTTTTCTCAAAATCATTAATTTTCATTATTCCAATATGTTTGAGCAGTATTTTTGTATTATTGATTTTAAAAAAAGCAATTGTCCTTTTATATCAACACTTTGAATGTCATTAACGTAATAATTTTAAATTATAAACTGAAATGTGAGTTTTATCTTTAGATAAAATTTGTTGACATTGTTCTTTAGCTAGATCAAAGAGCTTATAAGGATGAATATTAATGGTTGATACATAAGCACCACATTTGATTTGAAATGAACATGTATGATGTAGGTATTCAAATGTTTTGTTTTTCAAATATGAATGAAATTGAATAAAAGCAATTTCAATCAGTTCTTCATTTGTATTAAACATAACTAAAAAGAAGAAGTTGGATCTTTCATAATAGAGGTGAGCATCACCAAAATCAAAGAATTCATTCATTTTTGTTGCTAAATGTTTTGAGATATGAAAATAAAGTTGAGGATATTCTTCAATATGATATGGTACAATTTGATATTCAATATATATTCCTGTTAAAAAGCGTACAGTAGAAGGAATATGTAACTGTTTAAAGAAAGGATATAGATTTTTTTGATAATCAATATGCTGATAGGAAAAATCTGGATCTAAAATTGGAAATTGATATTGATTATTCGTTGAATCATATATATGCATTTTTAATCACCATGATTAACTTTAACATGTTTTCAATAAGAAAAATGTCGATTGTTGTCATGAATTGTATAAATAAGTCCTGAATGGACTTATTTTTATTTATAAACATATAAATGAATAGGTGAGTCTATGGATAAAAAACAATACCTTATCATTGGGTTTGGTTTATTAATATATATCATTATTTTAAAATATATGTTTTCTTTACTTTTTCCATTTATATTAGCTATTCTCTGTTTTTTTGTTTTAAAGCCATTGATTGATCGTATTCAACAGTATATTCCATTACAAAAAAGTGCTATAGGTATTTCTTTGCTATTATTTATTTATCTTGCTTTAGCATTCCTTTTGGGCATATTAATAACAGCTTTATTTTGTTTATGTGTCCACTTTTTTCAACAATTGCCTGTGTATTATGATTCTATTTTTTTACCCTTTATATATAAAATAACAAAACTTTTAGAAAGTATTTTTTCTTTTGTACCTCAAGATTTTGTAATCATCTTTCAAAACTGGATTAATCAGAATATGCTTGACTTCATATCCTTTGCATCATCTTTTATTAAATCTATTCCTTCATTTCTTTTATCTTTCTTCATATTTGTGATTTCTACATTTTTTCTTGTTTTAGATTATGAAGATATGAAAGATTGTTTTTTACGACTCTTACAAAAAAAGACATGTTTTCAACTTGTACAGTTTAAAAATAGAGTCTTAAAAAGTTTATGGATTTACATGAAATGTCAGATTATTTTAATGTTTGTAACATTTTTAATTTTATTGATTGCTTTTCTTATTTTAAAGATTGATTCACCGTTACTTTATGCTTTTACAATTTGTTTGCTGGACAGTCTGCCATTTATTGGAATTGGAATTATTTTAATTCCTATGATGGTTTTATATTTATTTCAAGGGGCATATATGAAGGCAGTTTATTTATTTTGCTTATATTTGATTATTAACATGATACGTAGTTTTCTTGAACCTCATATCATGAATAAAGAGATGAAAATTCCTGCTTTTTTATTATTGGTATCTATGGTTCTGCATATTCATTTTTTTGGTATTGCTGGCGTTATTCTTTCACCCATTCATATGAGTTTTATTTATCAGTATTTTCATAAAAGTGAGGATTTGATATAATAAACTTTAGGAAGGTGATGGTTATGAATAAAAAATATTTTTTCTTTGATATAGATGGAACACTTACAAATAAGCAAACAGGTGAATTGATACCTAGTGCAAAAACAACAATCAAAAAATTACAGGACAATGGTCATTTTGTATGTATTGCGACAGGAAGAGCTTATTATAAAACAAAAGAATTTGCGAAAGAAGCAGGATTTCACCATATTGTAAGTAATGGAGGCGGGGCTATTACAATTAATGATCAGCTTATTGAAAATAAACCTTTGGATCGTCAAAAAGCTATTGCGTTATGTCAGGAAGCTCATCAAAAAGGATTTGGACTTCTTATTTCACCTAATGATAGTATTGATGTTATTATGAATGATGAATTATTTATTCAACAGGTTGGATATAGAAAAGAACCAACAAGATATTTCTTTGATTCATCATTAACTTATCAGGATATTCAAGATTATTATAAAATTTATATTGCTGTGGATGAAAAACATGAACATGAATTAACATTTCTTGATTCAATTGGACATATTCGTTTTATGAAAGAATATTTAACATATCAGCATGATGCTAAAGATGAAGGCATTTTCAAAATGTTAGAGTATGTGCATGGTCAAGCTGAAGATGTCGTTGTTTTTGGGGATGATTATAATGATTTGATTATGTTTAAACCAGAATGGACATCAATTGCAATGGGAAATGCCTGTCAAGAATTGAAAGATAAAGCGAGCTTTATTACAAAAGCAAGTTATGAAGATGGTATTGAATATGCCTGTCAATATTTTGGATGGATTTAAATAGTTATTTATTGTATACAATTATACAAAATAGTGATATAATGGATTTAATATAGAAAAAGGGGTGAGAATCTATGAATGATCAAATCCAAGATTTTTTTGAAAAGTCCTTAGTTGAAAATCATATAGATAATGAACTTTATCAAACTTATTCTGTGAAAAAAGGTTTACGTAATGAAGATGGTACAGGAGTATTGGTTGGATTAACTAAAATTTCTGATGTTGTTGGATATAAAATCCAAGATGGAGAAAAAACAGATGATTATGGAAGTCTTTATTATCGTGGTATTAATGTTGAAGACATTATAAATGGTCAAAGAAAAGAGAAAAGATATTTATTTGAAGAAGTGTGTTTTTTAATTCTTTTTGGTTATTTGCCTTCATATGATGAGTTTGAAAAATTCAAAAAAGTTTTAAGTGATCGTTATGAATTGCCTCCACATTATTTAGAGGCCAATATCTTAGGATTTCCAGCTAAAAACTTAATGAATAAATTACAGCAGGAAGTATTGATGTTATATGGTTATGATGATGATCCTGATAATACAAGTATAATAGAAACTCTTAATAAGGGAATTGATTTATTGGCTAAGATTCCAAGTATTGTCTGTTATACATATCAGACAAAAGTTCATTATTTTGATGAAAAGAGTCTGGTTATTCATCATGTTCAAAAAGATTTAAGTATTGCTGAAACGATTTTATCTTTATTGAGAAATGACGGAAAATTTACTCAAAAAGAAGCAGAAGCTTTAGATATTGCATTGGTTTTACATGCAGACCATGGTGGAGGAAATAACTCTACATTTACCAATGTTGTTATTTCTTCAACAGGAACAGATATATATTCTTCAGTAGCAGGAGCTATTGGCTCTTTAAAAGGACCACGTCATGGAGGAGCAAATTTAGCTGTAAAAAAACAAATGGAAAACGTTATTGAAGAAATATCATTAGAAGCAACTGATGATCAAATGAAAAAGATTGTTAATCGTATTTTGGATAAAGATTTCAATGATGGCAGTGGTCTGGTATATGGAATTGGACATGCTGTTTATACATTAAGTGATCCTCGTAGTGAAATGTTAAGTCAAATCTGTGAGGAATTAGCCATTGAAAAAGGGCGTCATCAGGAATATTTATTTTATAAACGTTTTGGTGAAATTGCTGTTCAAGAAATTTATCAACGAAAAGGAATCCATGTCTGTACGAATGTCGACTTTTATAGTGGGCTTGTTTACAATATGTTGAATATACCGAGTGATCTTTATACATTATTATTTGTTGTTGCAAGAACAGTAGGGTGGATCGCACATAATGTAGAAAACAAATTATATTCAAACCGTATTATCAGACCAGCTACAAAATATGTTGGGACATTAAAAGACTATCAGCCAGTTGAAAAACGTAAATAAAAAGCAAGTCTAAGCTTGCTTTTCTTTTTGCATTTTTAAACGATAAGTTAATGATGATGGATGCTTTTTGCCAATAGCAATATAAATAAGAATAGATAAAATATTTGCTATAGCAATGATGGCAAACATATAATTATATCCAATCATATCAATCAAAACACCAGCGATTCCTCCACCTAAACCAATTCCCATATCATAAGCGCATAGAAATGTTGAATTGGCTGCACCTCTTCTTTGAGGTGGGGCAATACTCACGGCCATAGACTGTAAGGCGGGTTCAATTCCTCCAAAGGCATAACCAGAAAGGGCTGCTGAAAGAAGAAAAGTGATGTTATGAGGTATGAAGGCTATCAGGAATAATGCAATAAACATACACATATGACATGTATAAACAAAGATAGCTTCGCCTTTTTGATCGGTCACTTTTCCTATGAAAATTCTTATTAAGAATAACATCACAGCCATAATTGCAAAATATATTCCACCTTTAAATGACAAAAAAGGCATAAGTCCATAATCTGGACTTACGCCTTTTTGCTGCTCGATAACGTTGATATTATAGCAAAATCATTTTTAAAATGTAAAAGTTTGTTTAAACAAATCTTTATATATTCATTATTTAACAACTTTTGTCCAATGATATTTATCTTCAAGACGACCCCATTGAATACCTGTTAGAGTGTCATAAAGTTTTTGTGTGAGAGGACCTGTTTTAAAGTCATGAATCGTTATTTTTTTACCTTTATAACAAAGTTCACCAATTGGAGAAATAACAGCTGCTGTACCCGTTCCCCATGCTTCTTTTAATTGACCAGTACGACCCGCTTCCATGAGTTCATCAATACTTAAATCACGTTCTTCTACTTTATATCCCATATCTTTTAAGATATGTATAATAGAATCTCTTGTCACACCAGGTAAGACAGAACCTTCAAGCGCCGCTGTCACAACGGTATCACCAATAAGAAACATGACATTCATAGTTCCAACTTCTTCAACATATTTTCTATGAACACCATCTAACCAAAGAACCTGTGTATATCCGTTTTGTTCAGCTTTGACTTGTGCAGCAATGCTGGCAGCATAATTTCCACCACATTTTGTAAAACCAGTACCGCCTTTGACCGCTCTGACAAATTCATCTTCAACCCAAATTTTCACTGGGTTTACACCTTCAGGATAATAAGCACCTACTGGTGAAAGAATGATGATGAAACGATAACTGTCAGCAGGATGTACCCCAACGCCTGGTTGAGAAGCATACATAAATGGACGAATATATAAAGATGTATCTGGTGCAGTTGGAATCCAATCTTGTTCAAATTTAACAATGGCTTCAACCGCTTCTACAAACATATCTTCAGGAAGTTCAGCCATACATAGACGTTTGTTAGAATTAATCATACGTTTTCCATTCATTTCTGGTCTGAAAAGTAAAATATCGCCATTTGGATTACGGTAAGCTTTTAATCCTTCAAATGTTTCTTGAGCATAGTGTAAAACCATTGTGGCTGGATCCATTGGAATGGGTCCATAAGGGACAATGCGTGCATCATGCCAACCTTGATTTTTATCCCAATCCATAATGAACATATGATCAGTAAAATATTTTCCAAAACCTAACTGATCTTGATTAGGTTTTTCTTTTAAAGTTTGTGCTTTTTCAATTCTTATTTCCATAAAAATCCCCCTTTTTGATTAAAGAAATTATACTCTTTTTTAAAGTTGTATACAATGTTTTTTTGAAATGAAATAATGAAAAAACGTTATATTTTCTATAATTCATAAATTTGTTTATATAAAATTGTTATATTGGTATAAAATGGTAATGAACAATTTTAGTGAAAAGGACATTGAGTTGCAAGAAATAGAAAAATCATATATAATATTTCTGTTAACATTTTGAAAGGGAGTGTATTTGTGGAGTATATAACACTGATTGGAATCGTTATCATCGTTGTAGGATTTGCCTTAAAATTAGATGTTTTAGCGACTGTTATTATTTCAGGAATTGTGACTGGTTTAGTTTCTGGAATGAGTTTTATTGAAATATTAGAAATCTTAGGAAGTTCTTTTGTTTCTAATCGTTTAATGTCAATTTTCTTAATTATTTTCCCAGTTATTGCGATTATCGAAAGATATGGTTTAAAAGAAAGAGCTGCATATTTAATTGGTAAAATAAAAAATGCATCGGCTGGAAAAGTCTTAGCGATTTACTCTGTTATTCGTACTATTGCTTCTGCATTAAATATTAGAATTGGTGGGGTTGTACAGTTTGTAAGACCATTAATTTATCCAATGGCTCAAGCAGCAGGTGAAAAAGTTAAAGGTGGAGAGTTAGATGAAAAAGAAGAAGAATCATTAAAAGGATTATCTTCTGCAGTAGAAAACTATGGAAACTTCTTTGCACAAAACTGTTTCCCAGCTGCCAGTGGTGTTGTTTTGATGTATGGAACAATGGCTGAAGCAGGATTTACAGAAGTGACTCTTGCATCCATTGCAACGGCTTCTATATATATTGCGGTTATTTCTGTAGCATTAACATTTGTTCAAGTCTTTTTATATGACAGAAAAATCAAGAAGGGAGGAAATAAATAATGTTAGACTTTTTAACAATCTATCTTCCTGAATTCTTCTATGTTTTATGTGCATTTGTAAGTTTTGATACTGCTTATCGTGCAACACGTAATAAAGAAGCAAAAGTAGGAACAACATTATTCTGGGCTTTATTAGGTGTCATTTTTATGTTAGGAAAATTACTTCCTAATGTTTTAATTGGAGCTATGCTTGTTGTTATGGGATGCTTAACAGCAACAAATCAGGTGAAAATGGGTGAATTTACAGAATCAACTCATGAATTCCGTCAACAAGCGAGTGAAAAATTAGGAAATAAAATCTTTATTCCTGCTGTTTCTATTGGGGTTATGGCTTTAATTTTATCTTTAATTCAATATAATTCTGAAACAGCACAGACATTTTTCTTGAAATTAAGTAATTTCTTTACTTTACAATTATTTTCATTTGGTAGCAGTGCAGGAAATCCAACTGCATTAGATGGTGCCGTTATGACAGGAATTGCATGTCTTGTAGCACTTGTTTTAGCGATGATCATTTGTAAACCAAAATTATCTGAAACACGTAGTGATACATCACGTTTATTAATGCAAGTAGGAGCTTCTTGTTTATTACCACAGTTGTTAGGAGCTTTAGGAAGTGTTTTCAATGAAGCAGGTGTTGGAGATGTTATTTCAAACATTATTTCAAGTGTTATCCCATCTGGTAATATTGTGATTGGTGTTATTGTTTATGTTTTAGGTATGGTTATCTTTACAATGATTATGGGTAATGCTTTTGCGGCATTTACAGTTATTACCATTGGTATTGGGATTCCATTTGTTATTAATCAAGGTGGAGATCCATCAATTGTAGCTGCTTTAGGTATGACAGCTGGATATTGTGGTACACTATTAACGCCAATGGCAGCAAACTTCAATATCGTTCCTTGTGCTGTTTTAGAAACAAAAGATCAAAAATGGGCTGTTATTAAATCACAGCTTCCAATGGCTATGATCATGATTGTTATTCATATTGTATTAATGCTTGTCTTAGCATTTTAGGAGGTTATAAAAGATGAAAATTTTAGTGACTGGTTTTGACCCATTTGGTGGAGATAAAATTAATCCCGCGATTGAATCTGTAAAATTATTGCCTGATGAAATTGCAGGAGCTCAGATTATAAAATTAGAAATTCCAACCATTTGTCATCAATCTTTAAAGGTCATTGATGAAGCAATTGCTAAATATGATCCAGATGTTGTTTTATCTATTGGTCAGGCTGGAGGACGTACAGCTATCACTGTTGAAAGAATTGGAATTAATATTGATGATTGCCGTATTCCTGATAATGCTGGGCAACAGATTATTGATGAACCTGTTTTTGAAGATGGACCTGCAGCTTATTTTTCTAATTTGCCAATAAAGGCCATGGTTGCCCGAATTTGTGAAAAGAATATACCAGCTGCAGTATCTAATACGGCAGGAACATTTGTATGCAATCATGTGTTATATGGAGTTAGACACATAATTGAAACGAAATATCCAGGGAAAAGAAGTGGATTTATACATATTCCATTTTTACCAGAACAAGTTATTGAAAGAGCAAACACTGCAAGCATGAGTTTATCAACTATAGTAGAAGGTTTATGCGCAGCTATTGAAGCTATTGTAGATACTAAAGAAGATTTAAAAGTAACAGGTGGAGCGACACATTAATGGCAAAAGTATTTGTATATGGAACTTTAAGACAAGGTATGTATAATTATGACATTTTTTTAAAAGATCAAGCAACATATTGTGGTCATGGTTATATAAAAGGAAGTTTAATGACAATTATTGGTAAAATTTATCCTGCTTATTTATGTGAAGGTCAGGATATGATTTTTGGTGAAGTTTATGATGTTAATGATCAGACTTTAGCTCATCTTGATGAGTTAGAAAGTTATTTTGGTAAAGATTGCCAGAATAATGAATATAATAAAATTTATATGGATATTTTAGATAATGATGGAAAAGTCAAAGATCAAGCATATGTTTATGAGTTTAATATGGATAATCCTATGAATGTCAATCTTTTAGGTAAAGATATCCCAGAACATGATTATGTTCAATATATGCAAAAGAAAAAATTAAATTCACAAAATTTATTTGATGATGAAGATATGTTTTATTAAAGAGTGTTTATATTGAAACAAGTCTATTATAAATGTAAAAAACCACGTCTTTTGAATGAACTCTAAAAGTTCAATTCATGGCGTGGTTTTTACTATTCAATTATTTCTATTTGTAAAGACTTCATAACGTCAATACTTTTTTGATGAGTGATTTGATCACTGCTGGCACAACCTTTTAAATCTACACGTACGGGCGTGTCAGGTAAAGCTGATTTGACCATGATTGCATTCGATAAAACACAAATATGTGAAACAAGTCCAACTAAAGTAACACTTTCATATTCTTTATTTTTTAAATCATTAGCCATTTCTAAAGATGGAAATGTTTCTTTCTTATAGCAGGTACAATCACTTAATAATTCTTTCACTTTTCCATATAACTGCCATCCTGGTGTATTTTCTATACAATGGGCAATAGGAAGATGCAATCCTTCATAAGTCTGTAGATAATTTGTTTGATGTGTATCCATTGTATAGATAATATCATCTTGATTTCGTTGGAATGTCTGAATTAAATGGACAATATGATTTTCTAGTTGAGGAGCTTCATCAAATCCTAAACTACCAGTCACAAAGTCATTTTGAAAATCAACAACAATTAATAATTTTTTCATGTTTTCACCTCAATATTATTTTACTGCTTGTTTGAAGCATGTCAATGATATTGAAAAAGATAATATTTTCATTGTTTAAAAAATGCGTTATAATGGGTAGGTAGATGAGGTGAGGGTATGACATTAGATCAGATGAGTCCTCAAACATTGGTACAGATTGTATCTGTTAATGGTAAAGGACTTTTGAGAAGACGCTTATTAGAAATGGGTTTAACACCCCATACATTAGTGAAAATCAGGAAAGTGGCACCTATGGGGGATCCAATAGAAGTTTATTTAAGAAGCTATGTTTTGACTTTGAGGAAAGAGGATGCTGCCTTGATTGAAGTGAGGGTGGTTGATGATGAGTAAAAAAATTGCTTTAATTGGTAATCAAAATTGTGGGAAGACAACATTATTTAATGCTTTGACTGGTTCTTCTCAGCATGTTGGGAATTTTCCTGGCGTTACTGTTGAACAAAAAACAGGATTCATAAAAAAACATAAAGATGAATTAGAATTAATAGATTTACCTGGTATTTATTCATTATCACCTTATACAGCTGAAGAAATCGTTTCTATTCGTTATTTATTGGAAGAAAAACCATGTTTAATTATTAATATTATTGATGCAACGAATATGGAACGAAATCTTTATTTAACAACTCAATTATTAGAATTAAATATTCCTATGATTTTGGTTTTAAATATGATGGATGAAGTGATTACGAGTGGTAATAGCATTGATATTGATGGCTTAAAGGAACGTTTAGAAATGGATATTGTTCCTATTTCAGCAAGTAAAAATGAAGGTATTGAAGATGTTATAACGGCTATTGAAAATAATTTAGATAAGCCATCACAACATATTGATATTTGTCACGGTGTTGTGCATAAAGCTATTCATTCTATATCACATATCGTTGAACAGAGTGCACAATCTTTACAGTTACCTTTGCGTTATTGTGTGACAAAGATTATCGAAGGTGATGATGAGATGTTTGATCAATTGCATATCGATCAGGGAGATCGTCATATTATTGAGCATATTTTACAGAAGATGGAAGAAGAAGCGGGAACAGACCGTGAGGCAGCACTTGTTGATATGCGTTATTCTTTTATTGAAGATGTATGTAAGCAAACTGTTTTTATAGAAAGTGAAACAAAAGAACAAATTCGTTCTGAGAAAATTGATCGTTTATTGACACATAAATATTTAGGAATTCCTATTTTTATTCTTATTATGTTGTTGATCTTTTATTTGACATTTTCACTTATTGGAGCACCATTACAAGATTTAATGGATTCTATTATTAGAGAATTTTCAAATATGATCATTCGCCTTCTAGAACAATATGATGTTGCTTTTTGGTTACGTTCTTTAGTGGGTGATGGTATTTTGGCAGGTGTTGGAAGCGTATTATCATTTCTACCAGTGATTGTGATTTTGTTTTTCTTTTTATCAATGCTGGAAGATAGCGGTTATATGGCACGTGTTGCATTTGTCATGGATAAGGCGTTGAGAAAAATAGGATTATCAGGACGTTCTTTTGTACCTATGTTAATTGGTTTTGGATGCAGTGTTCCAGCTATTATGGCAACACGTACCTTATCCAGTGATCGAGATCGTAAGATGACAATTATTTTAACGCCATTTATGTCTTGTAGTGCGAAACTGCCTATTTATGGAATGATTATTGCGGCTTTCTTTCCTCATAAAGCAGCAATAGTCATGATAAGCATTTACTGTATTGGAATTTTAGTCGCTATTATTTCTGCTTTATTATTGAAAAATACGATATTTATTGGTGAACCTGTTCCATTTGTATTGGAGCTTCCGGCTTATCGTATTCCAACTTTAAAAAATGTCTATTTAAATGTTTTAGATAAAGCAAAGGATTTTATCCATAAAGCTTTTACTATCATTTTTATGGCTTCTATTGTGATATGGTTTTTACAAAGTTTTAGTTTTACTTTTGATTTTGTTACAGACAGTTCGCAAAGTATTTTAGCTGCAATCGGTTCATTTGTATCACCTATTTTTGCACCACTTGGTTTTAATGATTGGCGTGCTTCAACAGCTTTAATGACAGGTATTACTGCAAAAGAGTCAGTTGTTTCTACTTTAACTGTTTTAACACAATCTTCTTCAACAGCAGCTTTAAATCAAGCATTAATTGGCATTTTTACACCATTAAGTTCTTTTACATTTTTAGTTTTTACCGTTTTATATATGCCTTGTGTTGCTGCTTTTGCTGCAACAAAACGTGAATTACGTTCATGGCCTCAGGCAATTTTAACAGTCATGTTTCAAACCGGAATGGCATATCTGGTTGCGTTTGTTATCTATCAGTTAGGACAATTGCTATTATAGGAGGATAAAAAATGGAAGAAAATTATCAAACATTATTACGTATGAAAGAAAATCAGTTAATAAAGGCTTTTGAAAAAAATCAGATGTCATGTATGATTGTCAAGGATGAAAATGAATTAAAACAATATTTAAGAACTGTTTTAAAGGGTCAAAAGAAAGTTGCTGTAGGAGGAAGTGTCACATTATCACAATTAGGAATTATTGATTTGATAAGGGAAAGTGATGTACAGTTTATAGATCGTTATGAAATGGGATTATCTCAAGAACAAGTGAAAGAACGTTTAAGAGAAGGGCTATTGGCAGATATATTTATTACAGGAACTAATGCTTTGACAATGGATGGATGTTTATATAATATAGATGGTACAGGGAATCGTGTAGCTGCAATGATTTTTGGTCCTAAAGATGTTTATGTTATTGCTGGAATAAATAAAATCTGTGCAAATGAACAGGAAGCGATTGAACATATACGTCAATATAGTGCACCAGCTAATGCTTTACGATTGCATAAGCATACACCTTGTACAAAGTTAGGACAATGTCAGGATTGTTTAAGTGACGAACGTATTTGCAGCAGTTACGTTAAACTTGCTTATCAGGGACAAAAAAAGCGTATTCATGTCATTATTATTGAGGAAAATATAGGTTATTAGGTGAAAAGTTATGAAAAAAACAGGTATTTTATTTCCTATTTCAGCATTGCCTAGTGCATATGGAGTAGGAGATTTTGGTCAAAATGCATATCAATTTATTGATAAAATAGCCGCAGCACATCTTGAAATTTGGCAGATACTGCCATTAAATCCATTAGGATATGGTCATTCCCCATATCAGCCTTTATCAAGTCATGCTGGTGATGAAATTTATTTAGATATCGAAGCTTTTATTGAAGCAGGGTTGTTATATCCTGATGAAGTTCACATTGATAATCAACAGAGTTTATATGTAGATTATGCAAAGGTAAGAAAACAAAAACAAGCATATTATCGTTTGGCATTTTCACGTTTTCATGGTGATCAGCAATATCAGGAATTTGTTGAAAAAAATAAGTCATGGCTTTATTCTTATGCTATTTTTAGAGTTTTTAAATCACATCATCATGAATGTTCATGGGTTGAATGGCCAGAAGAATATAAAAATTATCAACATGATCAATCTTTTTCATTATTGCCGTTTACTAAAGATATTGATTATCAAATTTTCTTACAGTATTTCTTTTTCTTACAGTGGCAACAACTCAGAGATTATGCGCACCAAAAAAATATTGAAATTATTGGAGATATGCCTATTTATGTAGGATTAGATTCGGCAGATGTTTGGCAAAATAGAGAATGCTTTTTACTAGAAGAAGATGGGACACCTTCATTTGTAGCAGGTGTACCTCCTGATTATTTTAGTAAATTTGGACAACGTTGGGGAAATCCTATTTATAATTGGGAATATTTGAAGCAACACCATTATGCCTTTTGGGTTGAACGTATGAAAGCGAGTCAACAAATGTATGATCGTGTCAGAATTGATCATTTCAGGGGATTTGATACGTATTGGAAAATTCCAGCGAGTGAACCGACTGCTGTTATCGGGGAGTGGGTTGAAGGACCAAGTTATGATTTATTTGATACTCTGTATTCATCAATTGATCATTTATCTATTTTAGCTGAAGATTTGGGTGATTTAAGAGATGAAGTTTATCAGTTGAGAGATCATTATCATTTAAAAGGTATGTATGTTTTTCAGTTCCATTATGCCTATGATTTTGATTTTTCAAAAGTTGTTGTTTATAGTGGAACACATGATAATGATACTTTAGTTGGATGGCTCAATACTTTAGATGAAGATGAATATAAAAAATTAGAAGAACTATTACAAGATTATTCACAACAACATATGTATCAGAAAATCTTAAATTATTGTTTAGATTTAGATGCCAAAGAAGTTATTATTCCATTTTGGGATTTGATGGGCAAAGATACATCTTGTCGCTTTAATGTACCAGGGAAAATTGGTTCTCCTAACTGGGAATATCATTTAACAGATTTTCAGGAATTTGATGTCTATTTAGAACAGTTCTTTCATATGATAAAAGAGAGCAAAAGGGGAGATTAATCTTGAAAAAAGCAATTGTTTTCGCTGGAGGAGGAGCCAAGGGTGCTTATGAAGCTGGGTTTATAAAAGCTATTCATGAAGCGCAAATGGATTATCAGATAGTAACGGGAACATCTATAGGAGCTTTAAATGCTTGTTTGTTAGCGCAAAAAGAAATAGATGTTCTTTTGCATTTATGGGAAAATATTGAAGAAAAAGATGTTTTTGAAGGGGGCTTACCAGATTTGAGTTTTGATTTTGATCATATGCTTGATCAATCACATCTGGTTATTTCATTTTTTAAGAATTATATGAAAGAAAAAGGTGCTGATATTACACCTTTAAAACATTTGATACGCCGGTTATTAAATGAAGATAAACTTCTTCAATCATCAATTGATTTTGGATTATGTACAGTACAATTTCCATCACTCAAACCCTTGTATATAACAAAAGAAGAAATGCCACGTCAACATATTTATGATTATTTATTAGCCAGTGCCTCTTGTTTTCCATTGTTTCCTATTCATCGCTTTCAGGATCAGGCGTATATTGATGGAGGATATTATGATAATGTTCCCATTGATTTAGCTTTAGCTATGGGAGCAGATGAAGTATTAGTCATTGATATGAGTTATCCTGTTAAGCATTCCCATTATTTGCATCGTCCTCATATTCATTATACGTATCCAACTGTTGAACTCAGTGGATTTATGGATTTTTCTAAAGAATCTATTCAACGTTCACTACGTTTAGGATATCAGCAGGGTCAAAAAGCAATGAACAAGTATGTTGGTCATAAATATACATTTTTACCATTTCAAACTGTCTTATTTGAAAAAACTTATCAAAATATTTTATTGACAGAAAGATATATACGTCAATATACAAAAAGTAGTAGTCAAGATCATCTTTATCAGCAGTTTCTAGAGGCACATTTTCAAGAGCCTTTACAAAAAGAAGATTATTTATATATTTTACTCGATTGGATCTGTGAAATTTTAGGACGTGATGAGAGTTATGTTTATCAGTTTGACATATTCGTTCATGATTTACTGCAAGATTTTCAAGAATATCTGCAAAAAGATTTTTCTGTTTTATTAAATGGTGATTTGCACATTCTTAAACATATGAATAATAAAGGAATTGTAGGCATCATTCTACATTTTCTGCTTTATCCTGAACATGATAAAATAGGAAATGAAAGATTGATGACATTATTTGATAAACAATATGTTATAGCTCAATTGATTAAAATGATATATATAGAAGAAAAACAAGGTTCATTATAAACCTTGTTTTTCATATAAATTCTTTTTTGTTTTATCATAAATGATTTTAAGACCTTTAAATGTAAGATCAGCATCATAAATATCAATGAAATCTGTTTCTTTAGCAATCATTCTTCCTAAAC
The DNA here is from genome assembly GCF_002161155.1 of Massilimicrobiota sp. An105. Taxonomy (NCBI): domain Bacteria; kingdom Bacillati; phylum Bacillota; class Erysipelotrichia; order Erysipelotrichales; family Erysipelotrichaceae; genus Massiliimicrobium; species Massilimicrobiota sp. An105. The sequence goes on along the minus strand of NZ_NFLY01000001.1, from coordinate 38,996 downwards.
CACCAGTTGAAATGACTTTCATATCTTGTTGATATTCTTTTTTGATTTGTTTGATCAAATATTCCGTTTGTCCGATATATCCAAAGAAGACGCCAGCCTGCATACTTTTGATAGTATTTTTAGCAATCACTCGTTCTGGTTTTTGAATTTCAATTTCAGGAAGTTTAGCTGCCTGAGAAGACAATGCATTTGCACAAATACCTATTCCTGGAGCAGTTGCTCCACCTAAAAACTCTCCTTTTTCACTCACAACATCATAAGTTGTAGCAGTCCCAAAATCAATAACGAGGCAAGGGCCACCATAAGTATAATAAGCACCAGCAGCGTCAACCAGACGGTCGGCACCTAAAGTTGAAGGATTATCAATACGAATATCAATACCAGTTTTGACACCTGGACCAATAAAGATAGGATTTTTATGTAAATATTTTTTGATACAGTTAGTAAATGAATAGTTGATTTTTGGTACAACACTACTAATAATAATATCTTGAATATCATCAGCAGATATTGAAGAAGCGCTCAAAAAAGATAATAACATAAATCCATATTCATCAGATGTTCTTTGGAATTTTGTTGTTAAACGATAAGTTCCAATTAACTGATCTTGATGATAGATTCCCATTGTAATATTTGTATTTCCAATATCAATAACAATTAACATTTTTCTTCCTCCAGCTTTTTCATTTGATTTAAGATAATGTAAGCTAATTCCTGTTTAGACATCTTTTGATAATCTGTGACATCTTGCTGTGTTAAAATACTGACGACATTGGTATCTCCCTGAAAACCTGCGCCATCTGTTTTTAAATGATTAGCCACAATCATATCACAGTTTTTCTTTTGTAGCTTCATTTGAGCATTTTCAATAAGATGACTTGTTTCCATCGCAAAACCACAAATCACCTGAGATGCTAAACGTCTTTTCCCAATTTCTAATAATATATCTTTGTTTTTATGAAGTTCCAATGTAAGTGTATCTGTATGCTTTTTGATTTTCTCATCAGATATTTCATTGCAGGCATAGTCACCCACAGCAGCAGACATAATCATATAATCATATTCTTTAACACACTGAATGATTTGATGATACATATCGTTTGCACTGATCACATCAATAACATTGACTCCATGTGGCTTTTTGAGATGCGTAGGTCCACTGACAAGCGTGACATTGGCCCCTAATTGGAAAGCAGCTTTCGCAAGCGCATAGCCCATTTTACCACTTGAGTGATTGGTAATAAAACGAACAGGATCCAGACTTTCCTGTGTAGGTCCAGCACTGATTAATATGTTTTTACCTGAAAGTGTTTTTGGTGCTAACATATAATCAATCATTTCTAATAAAGTGTCTTCATCTGCCAGTTTTCCATTTCCTGTATCACCACAGGCTAATAATCCTGAGATAGGTTCTACAAAAACAACACCTGTTTCTTTTAATAACTGCATGTTCTTTTGTGTGATTGGATTTTCATACATATGAACATTCATTGCAGGCGCAATAAGTTTTGGACATGTGGCAGCTAAAAAAGCACTTGTTAGCATATTGTCAGCCATACCATATGCCAGTTTTGCAATCGTATGAGCACTGGCAGGGACAACCATAAATAAGTCAGCATCTTTGACAATATCTACGTGAGTAATGATAGCTGGATTTTCATCATCAAATGTATCCACATAGACTTTACGTTTTGTCAGCGACTGAATACAAACAGGAGTCACAAAACGTGTAGCACTTTCGCTCATCATGACTTCAATCTGATATCCCTGTTTCACTAAATCACTAATGAGCTGTATGCTTTTAAAAGCCGCAACACTTCCTGTAATACCAATAATTATTTTTTTTGACATTTTTTCACCTTATTTCTTAATTTGAATTAAAATACGTGAAACAATAACAGAAATAATTGTTCCAACAATAGCTTCTAATAAACCAGTTGTCGCAATGATCGTGAGAAGATAGGGCATCAATTTTGAAAATGTCATGCCTAAAGCTGAAGCATATTGATTTCCAAAGAAAAGATAAATACCACCCAATACAAGAATTGTATTTGTCATTGCACCTAAAAAAGAACCTAGACTCATTGCTAATATAGGATGTTTTTTCCATTTTTCATAAATCATTCCAGCAACATATCCAATACAGACCCTAGGAATGATCGCAATCACTAAACTCCAAAATGAGCCACTTATAAATGGTGAGAAAACAAAAGATGTAATGGTTGGCTGAATTGTATTTATAAATAGACTTGATAAGCCAAAAACCAGACCAACTTGAGCACCTTTATTTTTCCCTAAGACAATCCCTGCAATAATAACAGGAATATGCAAAGTTGTGGCACGTAATGGACCAATAGGAATAAAACCTAGAAAAGGAACCATAACCATTAAAATTTCAATGGCAATAAAAAGCGACATGAATGCAAGATTCTTAGTTTTTTGTTTATTCATTTGTACCTCCACTGTCATTTCTATCATAGAATACGACGTTTTCATAAGTTTAAAAAAGAAAAGTTAGTGCTTGATAAAAGTCACTACTGACGATATTCTTTTTTCATTTCACATTATACATGGTTATCTTCTTAAAAGCAATGTATAATATTATTAATAATAATTACTATTATTAAAAAAGTCCTTGCTTTATTATTTTTAAGGTGTATAATGAAGTTAGATGAATAAGGAGGAAAAAGAAAATGTCAAAATGGATTTGTAAAATTTGTGGATATGTTCATGAAGGAGAAACAGCTCCAGAACAATGTCCAATCTGTAAAGCTCCAGCAAGTCAATTTGAAAAAGTTGAAGAAGAAAAGAAATCTAAATATGCTGGAACAAAAACTGAAAAGAATTTAATGGAAGCTTTTGCAGGTGAATCTCAAGCAAGAAATAAATATACTTATTTTGCTGAAATGGCAAGAAAAGAAGGTTTAGAACAAATTGCTGCTATTTTTGAAGAAACAGCTAACCAGGAAAAACAACATGCAAAAATGTGGTTTGCGGAATTCCATGGTATTGGTTCAACTGATCAAAACTTAGAAGATGCTGCTGCTGGAGAAAATGAAGAATGGACTGATATGTACAAACGTATGGCTCAAGAAGCAAGAGAAGAAGGTTTTGAAGAATTAGCTATTAAGTTTGAAAATGTCGGTAAAGTTGAAAGATCACATGAAGCACGCTATTTAAGATTATTAAAAAATTATAAAGAAGGAAAAACATTCAAAGGGGATGCCCCAAAAGGATGGAAATGTAGACAATGTGGTTTCATTTATGAAGGAGAAGAAGCTCCTGAAAGATGTCCAACATGTGGTTATCCAAAAGCATATTTCGAAAGAATGACTGAAAATTATTAATCTAATCTGGTAAGTGATGAGAATTTCTCATCACTTTTTGTTTCTATTGCGACTTCATACTATGTCATATATAATAGGATACGTAAAGCAATGGTTTTTAAAGAAGGTGAAAGTGATATGTTAAAAAATCAATTTGTTAACAATTATTTTGATGATGGTTTGCTTTTCAAAGAAGATTTTTTGATAAGGGAAGACAAATATCAGTCTTTTTAGAGGTGGTTCTATGAATTCATATATGCATACATATACAGGTAAAAAAATTAATCCTCTTGCATTTACAAAAGATGATATAGATATCAAAGACATTGCGCATGCATTAAGCTTATTATGTCGTGGTGGCGGTCATTTAAAAATGTTTTATTCTGTAGCACAACATAGTCTTAACTGTGCTCAAGAAGCATTTCTTCGATATCAGGATTCTCGTCTATCACTGGCCTGTTTATTACATGATGCCAGTGAAGCTTATATATCAGATATTATCAGACCACTTAAACAGCATTTAAAGCTTTATGAGGATATTGAAAGTCAATGGATGAAAGTTATTTTTGAAAAGTATAAACTTTCAGAATTAAAAGACGAAGACTTATTGAAAATCAAAAGAATAGATGATGATATGTTAGCTTTTGAATTATATACATTGATGGAGCAGCAACCAAAGCCATCTTGTTTATTAAAAAGTCAACCATGTTTTGCAGAAAGACATCACCATGATGTTGAAAAAGAATTCTTAGAATTATTTGAAAGATTATCAAATATAAAATAAACAGCTAATGAAATCAAATCATTAGCTGTTTTTTGTAGACTTGATTAAAGGACGATGTCCTAAACCAACTTTATTTTTCAATGTCATAAACATAATGAAGCATCCAATCAAAGTCAATCCACATACAAAGATAAGCATACTATTTAAACCTAAACTATCTTGTAATATACCACCAAAGATATTTCCTATGGATGATCCTAATCCTGTTGACATCATCGCAATCATTGTTTGTCCCATCATTTGATCACTTTCATCAAGATGATCATTGACATAATAAGTGATGGTTGCAGTAAAGAGTCCAAAAGATAATCCCTGGAACATCATACCTATCAATAAGACAATCAAATGAGGTGCTAAACAGATTGTCAGATTACGCAAAACATAGAAGAAAGCACTCGCTAAAAGTAATGTTTCAGAACGGTATTTTTTTAATAAACGATAAGTGATGGACATAATTGGCATTTCACTGGCAGCCATACAAAAGACAGCAATTCCATATAATGAAGTGTTTCCACCAAGATTTTTAACAATATTAATTAAATAAGTTGATAAGGCTGTTGAAGCAGCATACATAAATGTAAAAGCTACGAGAATGAAGAAAAATATACGATATTTTTTAATAACAGAGAATATATTTTCCTGGTTTTTTGTCGTTGTTTCTTCTTGAATTTGATAGGGTGGCATTGTATAAAGAAGAATTAATAAAGCGATACTGGCAATTGCATAGACAAATGCAATGACTGTTGGATTAAAAAAATCAATCAGCTGACCAACAATAATAGCTCCCGCAGCATAAGAGATAGAGCCTAGTCCTCTAGCTAAACCAAAATTGATATATTGACCATCTTTTAAGTAATTCATACATATTGTAGAAAATAGAGGAACCATTGCAGCAATCAGACTTAATAGGAAAACATATAAAATCATAATGAGAAAAATAGGTGAAGTGATGATTGTTAAGACAGTAAAGATGACAATCATGATCAGGTATAGGGTGAAAATCAGTTTGTTAATAGATAAACCTTTGATGCGTGATAAAAGGGATGAGATAAATGGAGATAAAAAGATGGACAAAATAGCTCCACCACCTGTCACTATCCCAATATCCGTATTGGATAAACCACGGTATTGTAAAAATATAGCCACATAACCATAAATAGCTAAATAGGATAACCAGAAAAGAATTTGTAATCCATTATATTTCATTTGTAAAGATTTCATTGATTCACCCTCCATAACTTTTGTTTTTTTCAATCATAACAAAAAAAGTATTGAAACACGCTTTTTTTCATATTATGAAATTACTTTATTTCATCACTCACTGGACTGGATAAGGGATGACGAAAATCATTCTTTTTATCATAACTAATTTTATTTTGAATATTCTGTTCATAGTCTTTTTGAAAAATACAAGAGAAAATGACATTAAAGAGATATTCAATAGAAATCTGTGAAGCAAAAGGAGCTATTTTCGTAAAAATCTTTTCTCTAGAACCAATATTTAAAATATAATCTGCATAATGAGATAAACGGTTATCACCAACCGATGTTAAAACAATGATGGGCGTATTGTTTTCTTTTAAGGTTTGAGCAATCTGAATATTTTCATTGGTTTCTCCTGAATAAGAAATAATCATCGCAATACGTGAGGAATTGGAATTATAGGACATAAAGACCTGTTCACCATGTAAAATTCTTAAATTGACATCTCTGGAAATACGCATCATCTTATGTTGAAAACTCATAGCTGCTAATAAGGAATTACCAGAGCCATAAATATCAATATGCTGATGGGGATATAATAAATCAACAATCTTATTTAATTCAGTAAAATCAATAAGTTTAATTGTATCTGCAATGACTTCCTGATAAAGAGAAGATAACTTATGACAAATCATAGGATAACTGTCATCTTTAGAAAAAGGAAAATTGACATCAATACGATCCGTATGATGTAAATCATATTGTAATTCGGCAGAATATTTGATTTTAAAATCATTATAACCTTCTAAACCTATTTTTTTACAGAGTCTGACAATGGTCGCAGGAGAAGTATATGTTTCTTTTGCCAGTTCTTTGACTGACATGCTTAAAACTTCTTCACCATGATTTAAAATGTATTTTGCAATTTGTTTTTCTGATTGAGAGAATTCCAGTTCAAATTCTAATTGTGTCATTATACTCATTTTTATCACCAATCCTAGTATACCATGAAACTTTGTTTCATAGAAGTGATGATTTTCACTCTTATTATGAAAAATGATGTTTGTTATATTTTTGAAGTATTTTACGATGCTTTGTGTTAGAATAGAATCAGTATTGATGAATGGATGAAAGGAGATTCATAATGGATATCAAAGAAGCAGTAGAAAAACGACATAGTGTTCGTCAATATTTAGATAAACCCATTGATGATGAAAAAATACAAATATTAGAAAAACAAATTGAACGTTGTAATCAGGAGGGTCATTTGAACATTCAGTTGATTCTCAATGAACCGCGTGCTTTTCAAAGTCAGCTGGCTCATTATGGTAAGTTTAAGGGTGTTCAACATTATATTGCTTTAATTGGTAAGAAGAATAGTCCTGATTTACAGGAAAAATGTGGCTATTATGGAGAGCATCTTGTTTTATTAGCACAACAGTTAGGTTTAAATACATGTTGGGTGGCTTTAACTTATAAAAAAATTCCAGAAGTGCTTCATCTTGATTCTGATGAGAAAATAGTGGCTGTGATTTCAATTGGTTATGGTGAAAATCAAGGAGTGGCTAGACGAAGCAAAGATATGAAAGATGTTATAGAAACAGAGGAAAATCTTCCACAATGGTTTTATGAAGGCGTTCGTTATGCATTATTGGCACCAACTGCTATGAATCAACAGAAATTTAAGTTTGCTTTTGAAAATGGAAAAGTGAAAGTGAAAAGAGGAATAGGTTTTTATACAAAATTAGATTTAGGTATTGTGAAATATCATTTTGAAATAGGTGCAGGAAAAAATCATTTTCAATGGGACAATGAAGATGATAAAAGATAGGTGATTAAAATGGCAGATAAATACGATTTCTAACGAAATTTTAAGTCGTATAGGATATCGTCTGCCTAAAATATATAAATACGAATAATTATGAAACAAAGTTTCATATGACAATGCATTTTTTATATAATTATGAAACTAATTTATAAAGTTATGAAAAGATATTTACTCATATGTCAATATCTTTTAAAATGAGAATATAAGAGAAAAAGGAGGACTTTATAAGTGGAAAAGAAAATGCCAAAAGATTTTTATTGGGGTGGTTCTGTATCATCATTCCAAACTGAAGGAGCAAGAAATGAAGGAGGGAAAGGGGTTTGTATTTATGATGTCAGACCAATGAATCCTGAATTTTCAGATTGGAATGTTGCGATTGATGAATATCATCGTTATGATGAAGATATTGCATTAATGAAAGAAATGGGATTTAATTTCTATCGTTTTTCTATTTGCTGGTCAAGAATTATTCCTAATGGAACTTTAGATGAACCTGTTAATGAAGAAGGTGTGAAGTTCTATAGTGATTTAATTGATAAGTTATTGGCAGCAGGTATTGAACCAATGATTACATTAGTTCATTTTGATATGCCTTACCATCTTGTTAAAAATTATAATGGTTTTGCATCTCGTTATGTTGTAGATTGCTTTGAAAGATATGCAAGAGTATGTATTGAAAGATTTGGAGATCGTGTGAAACATTGGATGAGTTTCAATGAACAAAATTTACATGGTCAAATGTTAAGAGTTTCTAATGCTGAAGAAATTCCTGAAGGTGTAAGTGAACCAAAACATTTATATCAAGTTAACCATAATGTCTTTATTGCACATTGTAAAGCTGTTAAAGCATTAAGAGAATTACAACCAGATGCTAAATTCTGTGGTATGGCTGCTGTTACAAATATTTATCCATACACAAATACACCTAAAAACAACTTATTTGCATGGCAAGCTTATCAATATATGAATGGTTTCCATGTTGATGTTTTTGCAAAAGGAAAATATCCAGATTATATGGTAGCTTATCTTGAAAATAGAGGATGGATGCCTCATTTTGAAGAAGGCGATGAAGAATTATTAAAATACACTGTTGATTATATTGCATTCAGTTATTATCGTTCTAATACAGTGACTGAAGGTGAATTTGACTTAGAAAGACCATATCATGAAGTTGTTGGTGAACATATGATCAAAAATCCTCATTGTGAAGCTAATGAATGGGGATGGGAAATTGACCCAATTGGATTTAGATGGACATTAAATGATTTACATACACGTTCTGATTTACCAGTATTCGTTCTTGAAAATGGTATTGGATGGCGTGAAGATATGACTCAAGAAGAAGTAGATGCAATGCTTGCAGCAGGTAAAACAATCGAAGATGATTATCGTATCAACTATCATAGAGATCATATTAAAGAAATGGAAAATGCAATGTTTGAAGATGGTGTTCCTTGTTTAGGATATATTACTTGGGGACCAATTGATATTTTAGCAAGTATGTGTAATATGGATAAACGTTATGGATTTGTTTATGTTAACAGAACAAACAAAGATATCAGAGATTTAAAACGTATTCCTAAAAAATCATTCTATTGGGTTGCTAAAGCATTTAAATCTAATGGTGAAGATTTAGATTAATAAAATCAAAGAATGGCAAGTTGACTTGACCATTCTTTTTTTGATAAAAATTATATTAAAAAAGAATATTCAATGTAGTTATTTTTATGAGACGGATAAAAAAAGAAAAATTAGCACATCTGGGTTGACAGTGCTAAAAGATAGGTGTAAGATACTATTAGCACAAAAATAGATAGAGTGCTAATAAAAGGAGATGTAAATATGGCAGAAAAGAAACAGTTTAAAGCTGAATCACAAAGATTATTAGATTTAATGATTAACTCTATTTATACACATAAAGAGATTTTTTTAAGAGAATTGATTTCAAATGCCAGTGATGCTTCAGATAAATTATATTACAAAGCATTGACTGAAAATTTAAATGGTATTTCAAGAGAAGATTTATCTATTCAAATTGTGATCAATAAAGATCATCGTATGTTATCTATTATTGATCAAGGTATTGGTATGAATGCTGATGAATTAGAAGAACATTTAGGAACGATTGCCAATAGTGGTTCTTTTGAATTTAAACAGGCATTAGAAAAAGGACAAGATGATGTTGATATTATTGGACAATTTGGTGTTGGATTCTATTCAGCATTTATGGTTGCTCATAAGGTGGAAGTGATTTCTAAAAAGTATGGAGAAGAACAGGCTTTTATCTGGGAATCTGATACAAGTGATGGATATACAATCAACGAAATTGATTATCCAAATCATGGAACAAGAATCAATCTCTATTTAAAAGATAACACTGATGATGAAAATTATGACCAATATTTAGATGAATATGAAATTCAAAGATTAGTTAAGAAATATTCTGATTATGTTCATTATCCAATTAAGATGGATATGACAACTTCTAAGAAAAAAGAAGATAGTGATGAATATGAACAAGTCATTGAAAATAAGACATTAAATTCAATGGTTCCTTTATGGAAAAGACCTAAAAAGGAAATCACAGAAGAAGATTATAATGAATTCTATAAAGATAAATTTAATGATTTTAGCGATCCATTATGTGTTATGCATAATAGTGTAGAAGGAACAATTTCTTATGATTCATTATTATTTATTCCTTCTAAGCCACCAATGAATTACTATTCACAAGATTATGAAAAAGGTTTACAACTTTATTCTCGTGGTGTCTTTATTATGGATAAAGCCAGTGAACTTGTTCCTGAACATTTTAGATTTGTCAAAGGTTTAGTGGATTCACAGGATTTATCATTAAATATTTCTCGTGAAATGTTACAACATGATCGTCAATTGAAAATCATTGCTGATAAAATTGAAAAACGCATTCAAAGTGAACTTGAAAAAATGTTAAAGAATGATCGTGAAAAATATGAAGAATTCTTTAAAAACTTTGGATTACAGTTAAAATTTGGTATTTATAACAGCTATGGTATGTTAAAAGATAAATTACAAGATTTATTGTTATATTATAGTGCAAATGAAAAGAAAATGATGACTTTCAATGAATATGTTGAAAACATGAAAGATGGTCAAAAAGAAATCTATTTTGCTAGTGGTGAAAACTATGAAAAGATTGATCATTTACCAACAGTAGAAATGGTTAAAGATAAAGGATTTGATATTCTTTATATGATTGATAATGTAGATGAATTCTGTATTCAGATGTTAAGAGATTATAAAGAAAAACCATTTAAAAATATCAATCAAGGTGATTTAGATATTGATAGTGAAGAAGAAAAGAAAGAGTTAGAAAAAGTCAATGAAGATAATAAAGACTTAATCTCAACTCTTAAAGATGCATTGAAAGATAAAGTTCAAGATGTCAAAGTGTCTTCACGTTTAAAAACACATCCTGTTTGTTTGGTAAGTAGCGAAGGTGTTTCTTTTGAAATGGAAAAAGTTCTCAATCAAATGCCTGATGGACAAAATATCAAAGCAGGAAGAATTTTAGAAATTAATCCAAATCATGCAATCTTTACAGCTTTACAATCTTTATTTGAAAAAGATAAAGATAAAATTAATGATTATGCATCATTGTTATATGATCAGGCTTTATTAATTGAAGGATTTAGTATTGATGATCCTGTTGAATTTTCTAATAAGGTTTGTCAATTAATGGTAGATGCAAATAAATAAGTCATTGGAAGAAACGGTTTTGATAAATCGTTTCTTTTTTTATGTTATAATAGATTTGGGTGAGGAATCATGATAAAAAAGGGTATTTCTATAATGATTATAAGTTGTTTATTAATATTGATAACAGGTTGTCAATCTCAAGACGAATCTCAACAGGCGAATCTAACAGAATATCGTTTTGCAGGTTATTATGATTGGTTTTTAGGAAAAGAGGAATATGAAGATTTTATGACATATGTCTCTAATGATCAATCTTTAAAGATTGATTCTCAATATGGTGAAAAGATTTATCGAGATGGTGAATACCTGATTATAGAAGCAACTGATGAACAAAAACAAGCCCTGATCAATCAAAATAAGCAGCTTATTGAACAGGCTACACAAGAATTTATGAAAATGGGAGAAGATTATCAGATGGATTATAGTGATGATTATTCGTCTATGACAATTTGGATTGATCAGGAACATTTTATGGATATTTTTTCGAGTGAAGTATTTCAAGTAGGTGGGAATATGCTTGGCATTATGAGTCTTGTTACAGCGAGTCGTGTATTGACAACGGGAGATTGTGATAGTTCTGTTGAAATTCATATTATTAATTTAGATAGTGACTATCAGGTTGCAGAAGCTATTTTTCCATATGAATCTATTCAAATCACTTCTCAAGATTGGCTGACAAGTCAACAAAATGATGTGACTGACTCTTCAAAATTGGAAGGTTATTCAAGAGTTTTAGCAACAGTCATTGAAAAAAATGACAATCAGATATTTTTCAAGCCTGAATCAACATCATCTGATTATCAAAAAGATGAAAAGCTATGCTTGTGTTTAGATAGTGTTTATGGAGAAGATGTTTTTATGCCTTATCAGTTATCTAAAGGTGATCAAGTCTATTTAACATTGAATGGAAATTATGCTCTTCATGATGATGGTGATGAAATTCCTGATATTGCTCCAATGGCAATCATTCCTATACAATATATAGATGATGCTGTGTAACTTTATTTGCAAATCGGATTCATCAAGATTATAATAAGGATAGGTGATGAAAACATGAAATTAGATGAAGTTTTGAATAAAAGAAAAAGTATAAGAAGACAATATCTGTCAAAAGAAGTTGATGATGAGGTGATTCGTCAGGTTATTGAAGCGGCGATTTTAGCGCCTTCATGGAAGAACTCACAGGTGACACGTTATTATATTGCTAAATCAAAAGAAGCTTTACAGCAGGTTAAAGGTTCATTGCCAGAATTCAATCAGGAAAATGTTGGTCAAGCTCCTGTTTTAATTGTTTCCACGATTGTTTTGAATCGTTCTGGTTATAATAAAGATGGCACACCAACGAATGAACTTGGCAATGGATGGGGATATTATGATTGTGGTATGCATAATATGAATCTTTTGTTGAAGGCAACAGAATTAGGATTATCTACGTTGGTTATGGGTATTCGTGATGAACAGAAAATAAAGGAAATATTTACGATTCCTGATAGTCAAGCCGTTGTTAGTGTTATCGCTTTAGGTTATAGTGATATGGAAATTGAAAGACCACAACGTAAAACATTTGAAGATATAACAGTAATGAAATGAGGAAAGATATGATAGTTTTATATATTATTGGTGGATTTGTTTGTTTATTATTGGCTATATATGTATTAGATCGTAGAGAAAAAATGTCAAAAAAGATTAAACAAATCAAAGAACAAAAACAAGAAATTCAAGAACTGAATAATCAATTAGATGAGATTCAATACCAACTTGATTTGATGGATGAGTCTATTCAAAAGGCTCATGATATAAGTTCACAAATTTTATTTTATATGAAAAAAATAAAATGATTTTTTGTGAATATAATAAAATAATGATAGCTTTTATAGTAAAATTCAAAATATAATGATTTATATAAATAAAAAGTAAAAAAAGTGTTGACATGTTTATGCAAATGCATATAATAAAAGCATATAAAAAATTCGATGAAAAAGAGAGTAGTTTAAACAAATATCAAGCGAGCTGATGTTGGTGTGAGATCAGTATAGGCGTTTAAATGAACCGCACTTTGGAGAACGATGCTTGAAAGAAGTAGGGTATCGAGTGAATCTGCTTTAAGGATAGAGGTGGATATATCTTTGATATATCAAAAAGAGTGGTACCGCGATGATTTCGTCTCTTAGTTCAACTAAGAGACGTTTTTTTATACAAAGGGGGAATTGATTTTGATGAGGATGAGTTTACGGCGATGATTGATTAAAATCACAGAAGCTATAAAATAAATAAAATCAAAAAAGAAAGAAGAGGGAATGAAAATGAAAAAATTATTTAAAGGATTATTAGTTGCCGCTATGGCATTAACAATGACAGCATGTGGTGGAGGAGAAAGTGGTTCAAATGAACAAAAGTTATTGATTGGTATTTCTCCTGATTATGCACCTTATGAATCATTAAATACTGATGGTGAAATGGAAGGATTTGATATTGATATGACAAAAGAGCTTATTAATATCATGAATGAAAATGGTGGAAATTATACTTATGAATTTAAACAGATGTCATTTGATACAATTTCAACAAGCTTAATGGCAAAACAAATTGATTTAGGTATTTCAGGTTTTACAATGCATGATGACTGGGATGTGTTATGGTCAAATAAATATAATGATTCTAAACAAGTAGCTTTAGTTTCTGAAGATAGTTCTATCCAGACTGTTAAAGATTTAGAAGGTAAAAAAATCGGAGCACAGTTATCAGCAACTGGAGAAGCATGTGCTAATGATATTAAAGATGCGAAAGTAACAACTGTTACAGATGTTAAGGTATTAGTTGAAACATTAAAATCTGGTGGTGTTGATGCTGTTATTTTAGATTATGCAGTTGCTAAAAATTATGATTCACAAGATGCATATAGAATGATTGATGAAGCTTTATTGGAAGAAGAAAATTTAATTATTGCAAATAAAGATAGTCAAGAATTAATGGATGATGTCAATAAAGCTTTAGATGAATTTATAAAATCTGATAAATATACTGAACTAAAAGAAAAATGGGGAGCTTAATATAAATGGAAAATCTTTTAACACAAGAAAATTTAATGTTTATGTTAAGAGGTGCTGGAATGTCGCTAATATTAGCGACATTCGCAGTTTTCTTTGGGATGATTTTAGGAACATTGGGAGCTGCTTCAAAGTTATCTAAACATGCACCTTTAAGATGGATTGGGAATATATATGTAGAAGTCATTCGAGGAACACCAATGTTATTACAAATTATGTTCTTCTATATAGCTATTCCAGTTATCTATCAGTCAATAACTGGAACTCGTATGAATCCTGATCCATATATTTGTGGATTAATCGCTTTAAGTATAAATAGTGGAGCCTATTCAACTGAATTAATCAGAAGTGGTATTCAGGGAATTGATAAAGGACAATGGGAAGCCTGTGAAACATTAGGATTAAGTTATTTTCAGACAATGCGTTTTGTGGTATTGCCACAAGCCTTTAAGAGAATTATTCCACCAATTGTCAGTGAATTTATCACTTTAATTAAAGATTCATCATTGATTAGCTGTATTGGAGCAACTGAGTTGCTTATGAGTGCACAAGTTTTAGGATCAAGAACTTTTAATTTGATTTATCCTTTACTTGAGGCGGCGTGTTTATATCTCGTGATGACACTCACTATTTCATATATTTCAAGACGTTTAGAAAGGAAGTTGTCTGCCCGTGATTAAAGTAGAAAATATTGTGAAACAATTTAATGATTTAAAAGCTGTTAATGATGTTTCCTTAGAAATAAAAAAAGGTGAGATTGTTTGTTTGATTGGTCCTTCTGGTTCTGGGAAAAGTACAGTTTTAAGATGTATTAATGGATTAGAGAAACCAGAAAGTGGACATATTTATGTGAATGATCAATTGCTTGATGAAAAAAATCCAGAAACTTATAAAAAATTAAGAAGTTTAATGGGATTTGTATTTCAGCATTTTAATTTATTTCCAAATATGACAGTTTTAGAAAATCTAACTTTAGCACCTATTCAAGTTATGAAAAAAAGCAAAGATGAAGCTGAACAAATAGCTTGTCAATATTTAGAAAGAGTGGGTCTTCTTGATAAGAAAGATGAATATCCAAATAAATTATCAGGTGGGCAAAAACAAAGGGTTGCGATAGCAAGAAGTTTATGCATGAATCCACAAATCATGTTATTTGATGAACCTACAAGTGCTTTGGATCCAGAAATGGTTATTGAAGTTTTGGAAGTTATGCAGGAATTGGCTAATGAAGGAATGACAATGGTTGTTGTGACACACGAAATGGGATTTGCTAGAACGGTAGCAGATCGTGTTATCTTTTTAGAGGCTGGTAAAATTGTTGAAGAAAATACGGCTGAAGAATTCTTTAGAAATCCTAAAACACAAAGAGCACAGGATTTCTTAAATAAGGTTATGCATTAATGAAACTTAATGAATTTAAAGTAGAAACATGGATGACAGATCATGAAAACGATTGTCAATATAATTTGACAGAAACATGTGTGTCATCCTTATCTTTATTAGAACTTCAACAATTTGTTCAAGAGGATATAGCGAAACAGATGATGTCTATGAAAATGGATTATGGTCCTATTGTTGGATCAACACGTTTAAAAAAAGCTATCTTATCACTCTATGAACAGGGTGGACTTGAAAATATAACTATAACTCATGGAGCTATTAATGCTAATGAACTGGTATTAATGAGCTTGTTAGAAAAAGGAGACCATGTTATTAGTTTATTTCCAACTTATCAGCAAATGTATGATTTTCCATTATCATTAGGCTGTGAGGTTTCTTTAATTCCTTTAAAAGAAGAAAATGACTGGTTACCAACAATTGAAGATTTTGAATCATGTATACAAGAACATACAAAAATGATATGCTTAAATTCACCTAATAATCCTACTGGAACAACAATACCTTTGTCATTAATGAAAGATATTATAAAATTAGCTCAAAAATATGATTGCTATATTTTATGTGATGAAATCTATCGTGGTGTAGATACTGAAAGCTTAGAATTATATCCTTCATTTAGTGATTATTATGATAAAGCAATAGTGACACAAAGTTTATCAAAAGTTTTCTCATTTGCTGGTTTAAGACTTGGTTGGATAAAAGGACCTCAGGAAGTCATTGATTTAGTAAACTATCGACGTGACTATCATATTATTAGTAGTGGTCCATTAGACGATTATCTGGCTTGTTTAGTATTAGAAAATAAAGATGTGATTTTAAAGCGTAGTCGTGATATATGTCAAACAAATAAACTTATTCTTAAAAAATGGTTAGATCAAGAACCACTTGTTTCTTGTGTTATACCACGTCATGGAACAGTTTGTTTCTTACATTATCATTTGGATATACCATCAGCAGAGTTTTGTGAAAAACTTCAAAAAGAAACGGGTGTATTTTTTGTGCCAGGGAGTGCATTTGATATAGAATATCATTTACGTTTTGGCTTTACACAAGATGAAAAAGTGATAAAAGAAGGGCTTATTACATTTTCTAAATGGTTAAGACAATTTGATCATCAGTCTATAGATATTCAGCTATAGACTTTTTTTACGTTTATATACTAACTGATAGACAAAATAAGCTGAAAACATCAGTGTCGAAAATAAACCAATCAACATGACAATTGCCACACTTTCTACATGAAAACGTGGAATTAAAATGATTAAACAAATTAATTCAATAATAACTTCAAATGTACTCATCATAAACATTTCTTTATTTTTGTTGAATGCTTGAAGTGTGGCGCTTAAAGGTGTTTGTAAATAGAAGATTGTAAAGGGAATACACATGTATTGTAAACAACGGTAACCTTTAGTTGTATTGTACATGATTTGAAGGCAGACATCGCCATAAAAATAAAATATAAGTGTAAAAGGAAGACTGATAAAAAAACAGATGACCAAACTATAAAAAACATGTTTTTTTAATGCTTCTAAACGATTATATGCAATATCTTTATTAAGAATAGGAATCAACAATCTTAAAACAACATTATTAAAGAAAGTAGGTGTAACCAGCAAAGAAATGACATAACCGTTAATAATCGCATATTGAAGGTGTATTTGATTTTCTCCTATATGAAGTTTTGTTAAAATAGAAACCAAAAGGATGGGTTCTAAAAAATTATAGCAGACATGAAGCAGTCTTGAACCTGTTAATGGTAAAGCAATATTCATCATATCTTTAAATATAAAATGTTTTTGAAAATAGGATATGGGATGATAATGCCAATTGAGTTTCCTTTTTAAACGTAACATTAAAAAAAGAATAGAAGTGAGTTCACCAATACTCATAGCTAAAATAGCAATGCTGACTAAATACGTCATCGGTAAATAATGAAACTGTTGAATAACAATGTAGGTAAAAAGAATACGAGAAACTTCTTCAAATAATTGTGCAAGTGATAAGTTCCAAACATCTTCTCTTCCTAAATAGTAATTCTTAATAATACCACTTATACCAACTAATGGAATGAATGGAAGGATGCATAATAAAGGTAAATATGCATCGCTTTGTTTTAGAAAATAGAGAGCAATTATTTTTGAAAAAAACAAAAGTCCACCCATAATCAATAAACATGTTGCTAAACAAATGCATAAAGCTGAAATAATAACTTTTTTATTGTTGTATTTGGGGTGTGAAATCAAGCGGAAAACAGCAGATGGAATGGAAAACTGAGCTAAGGTAATACATAAAGAAAGTGTCGGGATAGCCAAAATATAAAGAGCCATTCCATTTTCGTCTAAAAGACGGGATAAAAGCATTCTGTTGAATAAAGAAAAGACTTTTGTGATGAGGGTACTGCTTGTTAATATGAGAAATGAATTAATCAATTTTCTTTTCATAAAATACTTCCTTTATTGTCGAATTTCCTTTATAATAAATATGTTAATTATTCAAAAAATATGTTAGGAAGTGCAGTCAATGGAAATCAATATTAAGAATAACTTGCCATTAGATATTCTTTTTTTAATTCGTATAAAAGCTAATGAATTTAAAAATGAAGGAATTCATGAAATTGATAGTTATGATATTAAAGACTATCTTTATTCTATAAAATGGAAAGATGTTGAAACAAAAGCAATGTGTGATGTTATTGATGATATTATGTCATTACGTTTCTCAGAAGTTTTTGATTATTTAAAAATGAAAGTCATTAAAGAAGCTTCAACCATGAATATAGATGATTTTAGTGATTTTATAGCTAAATAATAATAATGATTGATCCTCTAACCGTTTTGTTTTTGTTAGAGGTGTTTTTATTTGATATCATGCCAAACAGATTATTTGAAATATAAAAGATACGTATGTTATAATACACGTAATTGAAAAAGGATGAACTTTAAGGAGATAGATATATTTTATGAAATATAAAATTATTGAGCCACAACATTATCAGCAGATTCAAAATCAATATCATATCAATTCTTTATTAGCAAAAGTGATTGAAAGTCGTCAATATGATGAAAACACTTTAAAAGATTTTATAAATCCACGTTTAATTTATCATGATTTTTCTTTGTTTGAAGAAGCTGATATGACATTGGAAAGAATTCATGAAGCTATTGAAAATCATGAAAAAATTTGTATTTATGGTGATTATGATTGTGATGGTATTTTAGCAACGACAATTCTTGTACAAGCTTTTTTAGAATTAGGTGTAGAAGTAGGGTATCATATTCCTAATCGTTTTGATGATGGTTATGGACTCAATGTTAAACGTGTAGAACAGATGGCACAAAAAGGTTATTCTCTCATTATTACGGTTGATAATGGAGTCAAAGCTTTCGAGGCGGTAGAAAGAGCTAATGAATTGGGTGTTGACGTTATTATTACTGATCATCATCAATTTGATAACGATTTACCTGATGCCTGTACTTTTATTCATACGAAATTATCTCCGGATTATCCATTTAAAGAAATTTCTGGTGGTTTTGTAGCATATAAATTAGCGAGTGCTTTATTAGGAAGACAAGATAAATATCTTTATTGCTTGGCTGCGATTACAACGGTTTCAGATATGATGCCATTATTGGATGAAAATCGTTCATTAGTAAAAAAAGCTTTAATATTCATGAAGGAAGAAAAATATCCTTCATTAGAGCTATTATTAGGAAATCAGCAGACATATTCAACGACAAGTATAGGTTTTGTGATTGCACCTAAAATTAATTCATTTGGACGTTTACCAGAGTTTTGTTCGCCTAATGTTTTAGTGAAATATTTTTTAAAGAATGCTCCTAGAGATTTTATGGTGAAAGTTTCTCAAATGGCGATTTCTTTAAATACCAAACGTCAAACAATGACAAATCAACAATATGAAATGGCTAAGGAAGGTATGGGAGATGATTTTCTATATTGGTCAAGTGATCAGGTTCATGAAGGATTAGTTGGTTTGATTGCTGGTAAATATACTCGAGAATATGAGCGTCCAGGCTTTGTGATGGCATATGATGAGAAAAAGGGATTATATAAAGGAAGTGCCAGAAGTATTGAAGGTTTTTCTTTACATCAATTTTTTATGGAACATCAAGATCAGTTTGTTGCTTTTGGTGGACATTCTTTGGCGGGTGGATTTACTGTAGATGAAGCACATTATGATTCATGTTATCAATGTATTAAAGAAGCATTAAAAGATCTTCATTTGCATCCAACAACAACAGTTCTTCATATTGATGAACAGGATATAGATATAAAAAATGTTGAATCTTTATCTTTATTGGAACCATTTGGTATGAGTAATGAAGAACCGTTATATATGTTAAAGGATGTACCTGTATCACAAATACAACAATTAAGTCAGGGAAAACATTTAAAGATGCAAACTGATTTGAATCGTAGTCATGTGTCGATGTTGTATTTTCAGCATGGAGATTTATATGGAAAACTTAAAAATATAAAAAAGATGAGTGTTATAGGAACATTACAAATTAATGAATATCGAAATCAGAAAAGTCTGAATTTTATTATTAAAGATATCGTATAATGACTTTATAAAAAGATAGAATTTTGATATAATAAACAAATAAGGAGGGCTTTTAAGCTATGGATTTAAAAAAGTATATTAAAGATATTCCTGATTTTCCAGAACCAGGTGTCTTGTTTAGAGATGTGACACCACTTTTAGCTGATAAAGATGCTTATCAGGAATCTATTCGCTTATTGAGTGATTTTGCAAAAGAGAAAAAAGTAGATCTTGTTGTAGGACCAGAAGCGAGAGGATTTCTATTTGGATGTCCAGTGGCTTTGACATTGAATTGTGGTTTTGTTCCAGTTAGAAAGCCAGGGAAATTACCACGTGAAGTTGTAAGCCAGTCATATGATTTAGAATATGGATCAAATGAAATTCAAATGCACAGTGATAGTATTCAACCTGGACAGAATGTTTTAATTGTTGATGATTTATTAGCAACTGGTGGTACAGTTGATGCAGCTGTATCTTTAATTGAAAAAATGGGCGGAAACGTTGTAGGAATTGCTTTTTTGATTGAACTTGAAGCTTTGAAAGGTAGAGAACTTTTAAAAGATTATGACGTTTATTCAGTCTTGAAGTATTAAGAAGAGACGGTGTCTCTTTTTTAGCATAAAGCCAAAGTAAAGGAGGAAGGATATATGAAATATAAAGGAGCACATGATCAAGTTACTTTTGATGATGTATTAGAAAGCTGTTCAACTTACATCACGAAAAAAGAAAGTATAGATTTGATTCAAAAAGCTTATGATTTTATTATGGTCAAACATGAAGGACAAAAGCGCAAAAGTGGAGAACCATATACTATTCATCTGATTTGGGTTGCATATATTCTAACAACTTTACAGACAGGACCAACAACGATTGCAGCTGGGCTTTTACATGATGTCATGGAAGATTGTGATGTTTCGCATGATGAAATGGTTGAGCGTTTTGGTGAAGAAATTACAAGTTTAGTAGAAGGTGTAACCAAAATTAATAAAATGCCATTTAAAGATGAAGCAGATGTTTATGCTGAAAATCATCGTAAAATTTATATTGCTATGGCTAAAGATATTCGTGTTATTTTGATTAAGTTAGCAGATCGTTTACACAATATGCGCACATTGCAATATATGACACCTGAAAAACAACAACGTATTTCTAGGGAAACATTGGAAGTCTATGCGCCAATTGCACATCGTTTAGGTATTAATGATATTCGTATTGAATTAGAAGATTTATGCTTACATTATTTGGATCCTAAAGCTTATTTAGAAATTTCTGAATTATTAGAACAAAAACGTAGTGAGCGTAAAGAATCTGTTGAGAAGATGATGAAATCAGTAGAAGAATTATTGGATGAAAATCATATTGAATATCGCATTAAAGGACGTGCAAAACATATTTATAGTATCTATAAAAAAATGGTTATCAAGCATAAACGTTTTGATGAATTATATGATTTAAATGCTTTGCGTATTATTTTAAAAGATAAAATGAAATGTTACGAAGTTTTAGGTATTATTCATGATCATTATCGTCCATTACCTGGACGTTTTAAAGATTATATTGCGATGCCTAAACCAAATATGTATCAGTCTTTGCATACAGCGGTTATAGGAGAAGACGGGCATATTTTTGAAATTCAGATTCGTACAGAAGAAATGGATGAATTAGCTGAACGTGGAGTTGCTTCTCACTGGCGTTATAAAGAAGGAAAAGAATATTCATCTAAACAGGAACAAAAAGATATCGTTGATAAGTTACAATGGTTAGGTGATTTTATTACTTTAAGTGATGAAATCAAAGATGGTGATGCTAAGGAATATTATGATTCTTTAAAAAGAGATATTTTTGAAGCTAATGTTTATGTTATGACGCCTCAAGGTAAGATTGTAGAGTTACCAAACGGCTCAACACCTATTGATTTTGCTTATCGTATTCATACAGAAGTTGGACATCATGCTGTAGGAGCTATTGTCAATAATGTTATGGTTCCTATTAATACCAAATTAAAAACAGGTGATGTCTGTGAAATTAAAACAAATAAAAATTCTGGACCAAGTGAAGACTGGTTGAAATTTGTTCAGACAGCAGGAGCAAGAAATAAAATCAGACAGTATATTTCAAAGAAAGATGCTGAAACTCAAAAAGAAGCTATTGAGGAAGGAAAAAAATTATTAAAGGAAGAAATTCGTAAACGTAATTTGGATGAAAAGAAATTTATGGATCCTGATACGTATAAATCTTATTTTGGGTCTTTTGGTGCTCGTCATTTTGATGATTTAATGTTAGTCATTGGAAAGAAACAAGCAACTGCTTCTACATTGATTGATAAGGTTCTTCCAAGCAAAACTGGATTCTTTGATAATCTTTCAAAGATTTTAAAGAAGAATAATAATGCTTTAAAAAATCAAAAGAAAAGCAGTAGTTTAGGAATCAGTGTTAAAGGTGTTGATGGACTGAAAATACAGTTATCTAAATGCTGTAATCCTATTCCTGGAGATGATATTGTTGGATATGTATCTAAGGGACAGGGAATTAAAGTGCATCGTAGTGATTGTCCTAACTTAAAAGGCGTTGAAAAAGGACGTTTAATTGATGTGTATTGGGATTATACTAATATTATGCAAAAACGTTTTGAAGTTGATATTGATATTAGAGGTTTAGACCGTCCTAATTTATTAAATGATATTATTACTGTATTAGGACAGGTGAAAGTCAACATTTTAAATATTAATGCTGGAGTTGTAGATACAGAGGCGCAAATTCAATTAAAACTTTCGGTTGAAAATGCAGAGCTTTTACAGTTGACTATTGACAATTTAAATAAAATTCAAGGTATTTATAATATTACAAGAGTGATTCATTAATATAGAAAAGAGGAGAAGAAAATGAAACAATATACTTATATGATGTTAAAGCCTGATGCTTTTGTTGATCATAAAAATCAAAGAGTTCTTGAAATATTAGCTCAACATCAATTACATGTTGAAAAATCACAAGTCGTGCAGGTAGATATAGATGTCATGAAGATTTTATTGGAACATTATCATCACGTTATTGACGAAAAGGGAAAGGATTTTAATTTTCCTGCAAGATTATTTAATACTTTCTATTTTGATGGGCCTCACTATATTATGCCTATGAAAGTGAGTTATGATGGTGATGAAGATATTATTACGTATTCTCGAAAAATTGTTGGAAAGACAAATCCAATACAGGCAGATCCACAGAGTATTCGTGGAGAATTGAGTTGTGATAGCTATGAATTAGCTGATCAGGAATATCGTCTTGTGGATAATATTATTCATGCTTCATCTTCTCATGAAGATGCTCAAAAAGAGTTGATTATATGGGAGAAATTTATTCGATAACATTTTCATAATACGAAAATGAAAAGGCTTTCATTTTTATAAAAAGTGTGTTAAAATATAAGCGAAGAAAAGGAAAGAAACGAAAGGAGGTCTTAAAAATGATGGGAAGAAAAATAAAAGAAAAAACATTGTATTTAGGACTTAAATTCGTTGACAATCTTGATCTTCCAAAAGATTATAGATTGGAAAGAGATATTCTACCCCCTAACATACAATAGGCCTGGGAAAGATAGGCCGTAAATATAAAAAAAGTTCATGATATAATAAAGAGTGATCATGATGGGTGAATGAGAAAGTTTATCAATTCATGATAAATGAGTAAAAAAGGACATAATGATATCGCTTTATAGAAAATATGGAAACATTATTCATGAGATTATCAATATGAAATGAAGTCTTATTGAATATTTCAAATGATATGTATGGAAATAAAAAAGAGTTTTTAAGAAATAAAACAATAAGATAGAGTTGAGTAATGATAAGCAAATAGATAATTGAGTGTCATCGTTATTTATAACATTTATATAAATAAATCACATTGAAGATAATATTTCTTCTTTAAAATAAAGGATAGAAATCAAGAAGTGAAAAACTTGATTTCTATCTTTTTTAATAGATCTAATAAATGATAATAGGAAATATAAATAATGTTATCTTAATTATGAAAAAGTGATATTCAAAAAGCTTATCAATAGTTAATTCAAAGGCAATTGGATATAAAAATAAAAAGAGATGGAACTCTTTATAAAGAAAAGAGTGATTGAACTTGATTTTTATAAGCGAATCTTTTATAATGATGTCAATCCGTTGAAGAAGATTAAATAGTCAAAATCTAATAGAGAGTCTGTGGTTGGTGGAAACAGATAGAGGAAGCTATGGGACACTTTGGAGGAAGTTATGAAAGTAACCGTGAGTCGCGTTAAGACAGAGAGGGCATACATTGTATGAACTAAGGTGGTACCGCGTTAATAACGTCCTTAGATAGGGCGTTTTTTTATTTTTAAAGGAGGATAGAGATATGGCCTATAAAGCACCAAGAGGAACAGTAGATATTTTACCTGCTCAATCTGGGAAATGGCAGGAATTAGAACAATTATTAAGAACAATTTGTGCAAATTATAATGTGAAAGAAATAAGAACACCTATTTTTGAACATACAGAATTATTCAATCGTGCGGTTGGTGATACAACAGATGTTGTATCTAAGGAAATGTATACTTTTGAAGATAGAAAAGGTCGTTCTATGACGTTAAGACCAGAAGGAACAGCTGGTATTGCGAGAGCTTATGTAGAAAATAAACTTTATGGAATGCCTGAAAAATTACAGAAAGTTTATTATATGGGTCCAATGTTCAGATATGAAAGACCACAAAACGGTAGACAAAGACAATTTCATCAATTTGGTGTAGAGATGTTAGGAGTTGAATCACCATATGTTGATGTAGAGTGTATGTTGATGGCTGTGACAGTTGTGAAAGCTTTAGGATTAAAAAATATTCAATTACACATCAATACTTTAGGTGATCAGGAATCTCGTGCTGCTTATCGTGAAGCTTTACAAAATCATTTTCAAGCTGTCTTAAATGAGTTATGCCATGATTGTCAGGTACGTTATGAAAAAAATCCATTACGTATCTTAGATTGTAAGGTTGATAAAAATCATCCTATGATGAAAACAGCACCAAAAACAATTGATTATTTAACTGATAATGCAAAAGCGCATTTTGAAAAAGTTTGTGCTTTATTAGATGATTTAGAAATTGATTACGTTGTTGATCCTAACTTAGTAAGAGGATTAGATTATTATTCACATACAGTTTTTGAAATTATTTCTGATGATCCAAAATTAGGAGCTGGTTCAACAGTTGGTGGAGGAGGTCGTTATAACGGCCTTGTAGAAGAATTAGGGGGACCACAAACACCTGGTGTTGGATTCGCTTTTGGAATGGAAAGATTAATGATTGCTTTAGGTGATGATCATGAAGATGAAGAAGGTTTAGATGTCTATATCATGCCTTTAGGTAGCGAAGCTAAAGATTTGGCTATGCAGATTATGACAATGCTTCGTGCTAATGGATTTATTTGTGATATGGATCAATGTGATCGTGGGTTAAAAGGCCAATTTAAATCAGCTGATCGTTTCCACGCTCATTTTTCAATGATTATTGGAGATGAAGAAGTTCAAAAAGAAGTCGTCAATATGAAATGTAATCATACAAAAGAACAAGTGGAAGTTCCATTAGAAAATATTGTAGAATTTATTGAAAATCATTATGAAGGAGATCATGATCATGAATAGAACACATAACAATGGGGAATTAAGAATTGAAAATGTTGGTCAACAAGTCGAATTGATTGGTTGGGTTGCCAAGAAAAGAAATTTAGGAGCTTTGGTTTTTGTTGATTTAAGAGATCGTTATGGAATTACTCAGGTGATTTTTGATGAATCTTTTGAAGAAAGATTAAAAGAAGTGAAAAATGAATATATTTTATCTGTTCAAGGTACAGTGATTGAAAGATCTTCTAAAAATCCAAAGATTCCTACAGGTGATATTGAAATTCAGGCAAGTGCTTTTACAATTATTAACACTGCAAAATTAACACCTATGATTGTGGCTGATGAAACAGATGCTTTAGAAGAAACAAGAATGCAATATCGTTATTTGGATTTAAGACGTCCTGTGATGCAAAAAAATATAATGACAAGACATCAAATCACAAGAAGTATTAGAGAATATTTAGATCATTTAGATTTTATAGATATTGAAACACCTTATTTAAACCGTTCTACACCAGAAGGTGCAAGAGATTTCTTAGTACCTTCACGTGTTCATAAAGGATCCTTCTATGCTTTACCACAGTCACCTCAATTGTTTAAACAATTATTAATGGTATCTGGATTTGAAAGATATTATCAGATTGCACGTTGTTTTAGAGATGAAGATTTACGTGCTGATCGTCAAATTGAATTTACACAAGTCGATGTTGAAATGAGCTTTATGTCAACTGATCAGATTCTAGAAATTGGAGAAGGTATGATCAAAAAATTAATGAAAGATGTCAAAGGTATTGATATCGAATTGCCTTTAAGACGTTTGACTTGGCATGAAGCTATGGAAAGATATGGAATTGACAAACCTGATACACGCTTTGGATTAGAGCTTGTGAACTTGAATGATGTTGTCAGTGATGTGGATTTTGCAGTTTTTAAAAACGCTTTGGAAGCTGGCGGACATGTGAAAGGAATCAATGTTGTTGGTGAAGCAGCCAATTTTTCTCGTAAAAAAATTGATCAATTAACTGAACTTGCGAAAACTTATAAAGCTAAAGGTTTAGCATGGTTAAAAGTGACAGATGATGGCGTACAGGGACCAATTGCTAAATTCTTTACTGAAGAACAATTAGAAAAATTATTATCAGCTATGAATGCGCATAGTCAGGATTTATTGTTATTTGTTGGAGATGCTAAATATGAAGTTGTTTGCGATTCTTTAGCTGCTATTCGTAACTATTTAGGAAAAGAATTAAAATTATATGATCCAAATACTTTTGATTTCTTATGGGTTGTTGATTTCCCAATGTTTGAATATGATGATGAAACACAAAGATATTATGCAAAACATCATCCATTCACAAAACCAAAAGATGAAGATTTAGATAAATTAGAAACTGATCCAGAACATTGTTTAGCTGATGCTTATGATATTGTTTTAAATGGTTATGAATTAGGTGGTGGATCACAA
The DNA here is from genome assembly GCF_002161155.1 of Massilimicrobiota sp. An105. NCBI lineage: Bacteria > Bacillati > Bacillota > Erysipelotrichia > Erysipelotrichales > Erysipelotrichaceae > Massiliimicrobium > Massilimicrobiota sp. An105. The sequence continues at coordinate 11,997 of NZ_NFLY01000001.1, read as the reverse complement.
AGAATTTATGATCAAAATGTTCAAGAAAGAGCATTTAAAGCTTTAGGATTCACTCAAGAACAAATTGACGCACAATTTGGATGGTTTGTAGAAGGATTACAATATGGAACACCACCACATGGAGGATTTGCTTTAGGGTTAGATAGAATTGCCATGTTACTTTGTGGTTGTGACTCTTTAAGAGATGTCATTGCCTTTCCTAAAAATACAAGTGCAACTTGTCCAATGTCAAAAGCACCGACACCAGTGGCAGATGCACAATTAGGAGAATTAGGAATCGGGGTGAAAGAATATGAATCAGACAAGAGTGAATAATGTTTTAAATGAAATGAGTCAAAGAGGAATGGATCATTTGATTATCAGTGATCCTAGCTCTATCAATTATTTGATTGGTTATGATAATCATCCAGGAGAAAGAATGTATGCATTGGTTTTATCATTAGATGGAAATCATACATTGTTCTTAAATCATTTGTTTTATTTAGATCAACAATTAGATTTAAATATTATTTGGTATGATGATACAGAAGATGGACCGGCTAAGATTGCTGAAGTTTTAAAAGATGATCATTGTGTAGGTGTAGATAAAAACTGGGAAGCTAGATTCTTAATGAGAGTTATGGAACTGGCTAACGAAGAATGTTGTTTTGAACTAGGTTCAATCTGTGTTGATTATGTCCGTATGCATAAAGATGAAGAAGAAATTGAACTTATGCGTAAAGCAAGTCAATTAAATGATCAGGCTATTGATCAGGTGATTCAGTTATGCGCCAAAGGGACATTGACGGAAAAAGAAGTTGGACAACAGTTGGATGGTATTTTTCAATCACTAGGATGCAGTGGGAATTCTTTTGATCCAATTGTTGGCTATGGACCTAACGGGGCAGATGGACATCATGGTTGTGATGATTCGAAACTCAAAGCAGGTGACAGCATTGTCATTGATATGGGTGGTATTTATCAAGGATATTGCAGTGATATGACAAGAACTGTTTTCTATAAAGAAGTTTCTGATAAACAAAGAGAAGTTTATGAATTAGTCAAAAAAGCCAATGAGGCAGCTGAAGCTATGATCAAACCAGGTGTAAAACTATGTGACATTGATAAAACAGCAAGAGATATTATCAGTGAAGCAGGTTATGGACCAAACTTTAATCATCGTTTAGGTCATTTTATTGGCAGAGATGTTCATGAATACGGTGATGTGTCTGCTGCTTTTGATATGGAAGTAGAACCAGGAATGATTTTTTCAATTGAACCAGGTATTTATATTCAAGGTGAATTCGGTGTTAGAATTGAAGATTTGGTTTTAGTCACTGAAGATGGCTGTGAAGTTTTAAATCACTATTCAAAAGATTTAATGATTATTGGTTAGAGTGAAAACTCTAGCCTTTTTGTTTAGTGTTAAAGAAGGAAAATCTAAAAATATTATAAAAATGTACATTTTTGATTCAAGTAGTATATTTTTTGAATTTATATATAAAATAAAAAGAAGTCGCTAATAAAAACGAGAATAGTAGCGACTATCACAAACACAATATAATAATTAATTCAATATACGAAAAAGTTAAAAGTAATAATAAAAAGTTATAATTGTTCAACTAGAAACTCATGAAATTGCTTTTTGAGTTTTAGTTGATGAGCACGGCTGATTGGAATGGGTTGTTGGTTATTTAAAATGACATGGGTTCTTTTTATTTCATTGACATAATATGCATTGATAATATAACTATTATGTGTACGAATAAATTGTAAAGGTAATTGTTCTAATAGATCTTTGATTTTTTGTGCTGTCTTAATTGTTTCATGAACTGTGTAAATATATGAATATCTCTGAATTCTTTCAATATACATAATATCATTTAATAAAATAATTTTGGTTTTATCTTTTAAAGATATGGTTAATACTTTTTGTGATTCTATAATTTGATGAATAGCTTTTTCAATAGCCATAGGCAGTCTTTTCTTTGATTCGGGTTTATATACAAAATAACAGTGATTTGTTTCATAAACTTCTGTTGCTTTTTCTAAATAGGAACTGATAAAGATAATTTGAAAATTTTTATATAATTGATTTAATTCTTTTGCCAGTTCAATGCCACTATGATTTTTTAATAAAATATCTATAATAATAATGGAATGGTCAGGGAATTGATCCATATGTAAAAGGACATCATGTATATCAAGAAATGTTTGTATTTGAAATTGATGATTCATGGTGTTGATAATGTCTTGAATGTATTGAATATGTTCTTTCATGTCATCAATAATAATAATGTTTTGCATTCCAAATCGCCCCTTCAAACAGATTAATATAATATTATCATATTTTGAGGAGGTAAAATCTACAGAAAATGACATAAAGTTTGTTAAAAATGAAAAAGCTATAAAATCTTTATGATTCTATAGCTTCCCATTATTATTCTTGGGCGTTAGAGTTTTCTTTATATTTTTCACTCATTAAACCATCTTCACCACTATAACTTGCCTGTTGATTTTGGTTATAGCCTTTATACTGATTTTGTCTTTGTTTGTTTTTAGATTTTTTGTGACTCATAATTTCTCCTTTCTTTCTATTGACATCTTTAGTTTGTGCCAAAATATAAAAAATATGAAAAAATAAATAGATAGAGAATACTTTTTTTAAAATTTATGCTAGAATAAAAGGCGAGGTGAAGAGAGTTATGTATTATTTTATTGGTATTAAAGGTTCAGGTATGGCATCACTTGCAACAATTTTATTTGATTTAGGTTATGAAGTTGCTGGAAGTGATATTGATAAATATATTTTTATTGAAGAAGATTTAAGAAAAAGAGGAATTCCAATCTACTCTTTTGATAAAAATAATATTAAAGATGGTTATGAAGTGATTATTGGTAATGCGTTTGATGACTCTAATGAAGAGGTTAAAGAAGCATTAAGTAATCCCAATGTCAAAACACATACTTATTATGATTTTTTAGGTCATTTAATGGATCAGTATATTTCTATTGGTATTGCTGGGACACATGGAAAAACCACCACAACAGGTATGGCTTATCATTTGTTCAAGGAATTTGATAAGACTTCTGTTTTAATCGGTGATGGAACAGGACATGCTGTTGAAGACAGTAAATATTTTATTGCAGAAACATGTGAATATCAGGATCATTTTTTACATTATTATCCAACTTATGCGATTATTAATAATATTGAAATGGATCATGTTGATTATTTCAAATCTATGGAACAATATGAAAAATCATTTGAACAATATGCAAATCAAGTTAAAGATACAGTTATTATCTGGGGTGATGATCCTCATTTACCACATCTTCATTATCAAAAACGTGTTCTAAAATTTGGAACAGGTGAAAATAATGATGTTATTGCTAAAAATATTATTAATAATGATCATGGATTATCATTTGATGTTTATATTCATAAAGATTTATTTGGACATTTTGCTTTGCCATTTTATGGAATGCATATGCTTTATGATTCATTAGCGGTTATTACTTTAGGATATTTAGAAAATATGAGTGCTGAATATATCCAAGAACGTCTTTCTACTTTTGATGGTGTAAAACGTCGTTATACTGTTAAGACAGTTGGGAATAATATTTATGTGGATGATTATGCACATCATCCAACAGCAATCCGTTATGTCATTGAAGCAACACGCTCACGTTATCCACATAAAAAGATTGTTGCCATCTTTCAACCAGATCGTTTTTCAAGGGGATTACGTTTTGCCAAAGAATTTGCTGAAGCAATGGATTTAGCAGATTATCCTTTCTTTGTCCATTTTCCAGAAAATGCGAAGAAAGAACCTGGTATTGATATAGACATTTATGACATTGCAAAATACAATCCACGTGCTCAGGTTATTCATGAAGATGAAGCTGCTGTGAAGCTTTTAAGTCAATATGATAATGTTGTTTATCTATTTATGAGTAGTAAAGATATTTATAAATTAGAAGATCAAGTTATTGCTTATAAACAATCGCAGTAAGGGTTATCTTTTAATCATGTTGTATTTATGCTATAATATGGTAAATTGGCAGAAAGGAGAACTTATGGATGCAAAATTAGTATGCTATTGCATTTTGATATTATCTGGGGCTTTTGCACTTTTGAGCTTAGGTCTATTATTAATAAGAATGTCTTTAGCTGTCAAAGAAACAACGGTTTTAATGACAATGTTAGAAACAACCATTCAAAAAGTTGATCATATTTTAGATGATGTCAATAATAAAATGAATATGCTCAATGCACCTGTTGAATTGGTAAGTGGAATTTTTTCAAAAGGTGGTATGAAATCTGGTTTATTTGGGGTTTTAGGATTTTTAACTTCGTTTTTAAGAAGAAAAAAATAGAAAGAGAAAGGTGATTAGAATGAAATTTGGAAAGTTTTTAGTTGGTTTAGGTATTGGTGCAGTCGCTGGATTGTTATTGGCACCTAAAAAAGGTAGTGAATTAAGAGAAGATATTAAACGTGAATCTTTAAAAGCTTATGATAATTTAAAGAATATGACAAAAGAAGATCTTGAAGCTATGTTAGGTCAAACAATTGAAACAGTTAAGAAATCTGTAGATGAATTTGATATTGATACATTTAAAGCAACAACAAGAGATAAACTTAATGAATTGGAAGCAAAATTAGAAGATTTTGCTGCAAAAGTAAAAGATAGTGACCAGTATTTAACGATTCGTGATGGAGTTGTTGATTTAACACAAAAAGTCAATGATAAAATAGAAGAAGTCAAAACAAAAGTTTTAGATTCATCTGTAGATGATGATTATTTAGAAGCTTTTGAAAATGAAATCGAGAATGTTGAAGAAAAATTAGATGAAATGATTGAAGAGATTAAAGATTAATCATGGGGAAAAATGTAACAATTTATGATGTTGCTAGAGAAGCTGGTGTTTCTCTGGCAACAGTTTCACGTGTTATTAACGGTTCGAGTGTTGTGAAACCTAAAACACGTGATAAAGTCCTTGAGGCTATTCAACGTTTAGATTTCAAACCCAATCAGATTGCCAGAGGTCTTGCAACAAGTAAGACAACAACGATTGCTATTGTTTTTCCACAATCATTATTTGCTCATGTGAAAGATATGATTGGTGGAATAGGTGATACAAGTCGCCGTTTAGATTATAATGTCAGTATTTATACAACAGATGAAATTGGAGATGGCAATCCTATTGAAACTGTTATTGAAAAAGTTGTGAAATCACGTGCAGATGGTGTGATTTTATTTAATAATGAAGAAATCGAAAAGGAAATTGCTTTAGTTAATAAATATAAAATACCTGCAGTTGTTATTGGAACAAGTGTTACTGGGAAATATATGGGATCTATTTTTGCTGATGCAAAAAAGATTGCATATGAGGTTGTTGATAAATATTTGGCACAGGGAAAAAGTGATATTTTGTTTGTGTCACCTAAGCAGAATTTAATCAACATAGAAGAAATGATTACTGGAATTCAGGAAGCTTATCAAAAATATGATTTGGTTTTTGATGCAACAAAACAGGTCGTACATACATCATCACATTATGAAAAAAGCTATCCACAATTTTTAGAGTATTTTAAAAATCATCGACATGATCTTGTTTTTACAAGTTATGATAAGGAAGCTGTTGCTGTTGTGAATGCTGCAATTGACAATGGAATTGAAATTCCTGATGAAATGGAAGTTATTGGTATGATGAATACAAGCTATGCTTTGATTTGTCGTCCTTCATTAACATCTATTCATGTTCCTGTGTATGATATGGGGGCATTAGCTGTAAGATTGCTAACAAAAATACTTAATGATGAAGAAATTGAAAACAAAGCTGTTGTCATTCAACATTTATTGATGCCACGTGCTACAACAAAGAAAGACTTCTAATTGATTTAGAAGTTTTTTTCAAAGGGGAATCTTATGTATATCAAACAATTCTTTATAGATTTAAAGTTAAATATATGTTTTGTCTGTAAATGGTTATGGATTGCTTTTGTTTTGGGTATTGTCTGTGGTATTGTAGGAGCATTATTTCATATTTCTATTGATTATGTTACTGATTTTCGTTTGTCGCATTCATGGATTGTATGGGGATTGCCAATTGGTGGTGTTTGTATTGTCTATCTTTATCGTCTGGTTCATTTATCTCACGAACCAGGAACAAATACGATTATTCAATCTATTCGCCAACAGGAAAAAGTTCCTGTTTTATTAGCACCAGCGATTTTTTTAGCCACTATTATTACCCATTTGTTTGGAGGTTCTAGTGGAAGAGAAGGAGCTGCATTACAAATTGGTGGTTCTCTAGCAACATCTTTTGGAAAAATAATTCATGCTGATCAGCGTGAAATGTCAATGCTGATTATGTGTGGTATGAGTGCAGTCTTTTCAGCTTTATTTGGAACTCCATTAACTGCGACACTTTTTTCCATGGAAGTTGTTAGTGTCGGTGTATTTTATTATGCGGCATTAGTTCCATGCTTATGCAGTAGTTTGATTTCATTTGGAATTGCACAACTTTTTGGATGTCAGCCAACTTTTTATCAGTTATCAATTCCTTTTCAATTAACACCAATTATGAGTTTAAGATTAGCTGTTTTTGCATTTATTATTGCTGCTTTTTCCATTGTATTTGTATTAATGATGCATTATAGTCACAAATGTTTTCATCAATATTTTCATAATCCATATATACGAGTTATTATAGGATCATTCATGTTGATGATTTTGGTTTTCTTTTTTCAACAAAGATATTTGGGAGCTGGAATGGAAATTGTTGCAGAAGCTCTTTATCATCAGGCTCTACCATATGATTTTTTCATGAAAGCTATTTTTACTGCTATTACTATCGGCTGTGGTTTTAAAGGTGGAGAAATTGTTCCAACTTTTGTGATTGGTTCAACTTTAGGATATGTATCAGCTTTATTATTGGGCATTGATCCTCATCTAGGGGCTGCTATTGGAATTGTTGGTATGTTTTGTTGTGTTATTAATTCACCACTTACAAGTCTCATGTTAGGGGCTGAAATGTTTGGTATTCAATATTTAACAGCAATGGCTATTGTTGTTGCATTATGTTATGTTTTATCGGGATATTTTAGTTTGTATCAAGCACAAAAAATTGTATATTCTAAAACTTCAGTTGAATTTATCAATCAAAATGCAAAGTAAAAATTTTAAGTTGACTTCGACTTGAAAATCGCATATTATATATTTAAGCGTTGAAGAAGACAAGTAATTATAAATGGATGTTATAGAGAGTCTATGATTGGTGGAAATAGATCATTGTTTATAATGAATACACTTTGGAGCAGCTAAATGAAAAGTTTAGCCGGTGGCAACATCGTTATCAATAAAGAGCGTATGCTTAATGCATAAATAAAGGTGGTACCGCGAGAATTCGTCCTTTTGATGAATTCTTTTTTTATTTTATAAGGAGGATATATGTTATGAAAATTTATGATGAATTAGTATGGCGTGGTTTAATTAAAGATGTTAGCTCGCCAGATATTGAAGAAAAATTAAATAATGGAGGAATGACTTTTTATATTGGTACTGATCCAACTGGTGATAGTTTACATATTGGACATTTTTCATCATTTTTGATTAGTAAACGATTAAAGGATGCCGGACATAATCCTATTTTATTAGTAGGTGGAGCTACAGGTTTGATTGGTGATCCTAAACCTGATACTGAAAGACCAATGATTACTAAAGAAGAAGTACAACATAATTTTGAATGTCTAAAAAAACAGGCTCAGGATTTATTTGGATTTGAAGTTGTGAATAATTATGATTGGTCAAAAGATTTAAACTTCATTGATTTTTTAAGAGATTATGGTAAATATTTTAATGTCAACTATATGTTGAATAAAGATATTGTCAAAAGAAGATTAGACTTAGGAATTACATATACTGAATTTTCTTACATGATTATGCAGGCCATGGATTTCTATTGGTTATATGAAAATAAAGGTTGCCAAATGCAGGTAGCTGGACAAGATCAATGGGGAAATATTACTGCTGGTATTGAATTGATTAGAAAGAAAACAGGGAAAGAAGCTTATGGATTTACAATGCCTTTGCTTACAAAATCTGATGGTACGAAATTTGGAAAAACAAACGGTCATGCCATTTGGTTAGATCGTAAAAAAACATCACCATATGAAATGTATCAGTTCTTTATTAATTCAGAAGATGATAAAGTCATTGATTACTTAAAATTCTTAACTTTCTTATCTAAAGAAGAAATTGAAGAATTAGAAGAAAAGAATAAAACACAGCCTCATTTAAGAGAAGCACATAAAGCTCTAGCAAAAGAAGTGATTACATTTATCCATGGTGAAGAAGCATATCAGGAAGCTTTGGATATTAGCCAAATGTTATTCTCTGGTAAAATTCAAGATTTAACATTAGAACAAGTTCAGTCATGCTTCCATGGTGTTCCTAGTATAGATATGGAAGAAGATACACAAATTTTAAATGCTTTAGTTAAAGTAGGGGCTGCTTCATCAAATCGAGAAGCACGTCAATTTGTTACAGGTGGTTCTGTTCTTGTCAATGGAGAAAAGATTACAGATGTAAGCTTTGTTATTCAAAAAGAAAATGCTTTTGGAAAACAGGTAACTGTTATTAGACGTGGTAAGAAAAATTATTATGTCATTAATCATAAATAGGAGGATAGGATGAAAAAAATATTAGGAAGTTTCATGGCATTAGTTATGCTTTTGGGTTGTTCATCACAAAGTCAAGAAACACAAAATAGTGATACTCAAAATCAAACTGCTGTAGCTCAAAATGGCGATTATGTGAATATTGATTTTGTAGGAAAAATTGACGGTGTAGCTTTCAATGGTGGAAGTGCAGAGGGTTATGAGTTAAAATTAGGTTCTGATACCATGATTGATGGTTTTGAAGATGGAATTGTTGGGATGAAATTAGATGAAGAAAAAACAATTACTGTAACTTTTCCTGAAAACTACACTGCAGAACTTGCAGGAAAAGAAGCAACATTTGATATTACTTTGCATAAGATTTATCGTGAAATTCAATAAATTTGAGTCTAATGACTCATTTTTATATTTCACAGATGAGGAGGTTTTGAAATGGATGGAATATTGTTAGTTAATAAACCGGCAGGTATGACAAGTCATGATGTTGTGAATCGTATTAGAAAGATTCTTCATACAAAAAAAGTTGGACATTGTGGGACATTGGATCCTGATGCCACAGGTGTTCTGGTTTTGTGTATTGGCAAAGCAACAAAGGCTTTACAATTTTTAATGAGTGAAACAAAAGTTTATCAGGCTACACTCTTTTTAGGAACGGCTACTGATACATACGATAGTAGTGGTCAAATTATGGAAGAAAAAGCCTTTCATGGTGTAAGAGATGTTGAAGAAACTTTACAGTCTTTTATTGGAAAGCAACAACAAATTCCGCCTATTTATTCGGCTATTAAAGTGCATGGTAAAAAATTGTATGAATATGCCAGAAATCAGGAACATGTAGATATTCAACCTCGAACTATTATGATTGAAAAAATAGAGTTAATTTCCCAACAAGATCAATCCATAACATTTCAGGTAAAATGTTCCAAAGGCACATATATTCGTTCATTGTGTGTAGATATAGGAAAAAAGTTGGGCTATCCTGCACATATGACTCATTTAATACGTTTAGCTTCAGGAGAGTTTTATCTTGAAGACTGTTATAGTTTAGAAGATATTGAACAAGGACACTATCAGTTCATGAGTTTAGAAGATGCATTTCAACATTTTGAACATTATTACATTGATGATGAAAATATTGTTTATCATGGTAAAAAAATAAAGAGTGATATTGATCATCAGGTTGTTGTATGTAATCAAAATCATAAGGTTTTAGCGGTTTATGGACCTGATGGTGAAGGATATTTAAAAAGTATAAGAGGGCTATTTTAATGGAAATCATTTATTTAAAAGAAGATATGCAATTACATATGACAGACTCTATTGTAGCAGCAATTGGTTTTTTTGATGGTTTACATGTAGGGCATATGGCACTTGTTGAAGAAGTGAAACGAGTTGCAGACACAAAGCATTATCATAAAGCTTTAATAACTTTTGATCATTATCCACTTTATGTATTAGGAAAGTTAAAAGAAGAAAAATGTCTGACTTCCATTGATGATCGTTATGAAATTCTTAAAAAAAGAGGATTTGATTATTTGTTTGTGATTGAATTTACATCCAAGGTTGCTGCTTTATCGCCTCAAGAATTCATACAGAAATATCTTATTGAATGTGGTATCAAGCATGTAGTCTGTGGCTTTGATTTTCGTTTTGGTGCAAAAAATCAGGGTGATGCGAAAACATTGCAGGAATCTTTTGGTTTTAATGTCAGTGTTATAGATGAAGTCATTTATAAAGGAGAAAAGATTTCTTCAACACGTATTCGACAGCATCTAGAAAATGGACAGATGAAAGATTTAAATGAATTATTAGGACGTCAATACTGTGTACATGGTCAGGTTATCCACGGTAGACATATTGGACATGAAATTGGTTTTCCAACAGCTAATATTGATTATGGTTCTTATTTTTTACCTTGTGGTGGTGTCTATGCTGTTAAAGTGATTATCAATCAAAATACCTACATGGGAATGTGTAATATTGGATATAATCCCACTTTTCAACCATTAGATAAAGCTTCTTTAGAAGTTCATATTTTAGATTTTAATCATGATATTTATGGAAAAGAGATTTACGTAGAATTTTATGATTTGATACGTAAGGAAAAACCATTTCATTCTAAAGAAGAACTCATTCAACAACTTTATAAAGATCGTGAATATGTCAGAGAATATTTTTCTCAAATAGCAAAGGAGATTAATTGATAAAATTAACCTCCTTTTTTGGTATGAAAATGATACAATGCTCCAAGTAAATTGGCTTCATTTTGAAATTGACAGGCTTTAATAACTGGTTCATGATCATCTTCTTTGTATTGTTTTCTTAAATCATGAAATTGTTTTTGAATAGTTTGAATGAGAAATGGCTGTTGACTGATTCCACCACCAATAGTTACGATATCTAAATCTAGTAAATAATCAAGATTATAGATCATTGTTGCAATCTGTAAACAATAGTGTTCAAAATACTGCATAGCTTGATGAGATGAAGTCAGTTGTTGAAATACAATCTGTCCATCATCAGGACATTTTAAAATATCACTCAGATCATGAATGAGTTTAACAGCATTATATTCTTTACCAAAGTTAGAATAGCCATTTGATGTAGGAATTAAAAAAGAACCGAGCTCTCCAATTTTATAGTGTTTTGATTCTACGATTTTTTCATGTAATATATATGTTCCGCCAATACCTGTACCTAAGACAATCATAAAACCATTATCAACGTTCTTTAAGCTTCCTTTCCACATTTCACCTAAAGTAGCGCATTTGGCATCATTTTGTAAAGTGACTGGTAAGTGAGTTAAACTGGAAAATTCTTGACAAAAATCTGTTTCATTGAAATAGGGCAGTAAAGTAATAGCGTGGATATATCCTCTTTGACTATCAATAAGACCGGGCATACTGACAGCTATTCCTTCGACTTCTTTTGTGATTAATGTTTTTAAAGTATGATAGAATGTTTCTTTGTTGGTTTTGACAGTAGGAATCATATTCTTTTGTAAGCATATCCCATTAGATTGATAATATCCATATTTGGTATATGTACCACCTATATCTATAGCTAAATACATGATTTTCACCTCTCGTTTCATTATTTCATTGATTCATTTTGAAGGTGAAATGAAAAACTAAATTCCACTTTGTATATTTAAATTCAACTCTTCTTGTGGGAGTTGAATTTCAAATTGCAAAGTGATTTTTTGTATTATAAAAATCACCTTCAGATATTGATTTTTGACACATCAGGTCTTAAAATGAACTTGTAAGAAGCAATTTGACTTGTTTTTGAGAGTATAGTAAAGCCAGGGTCAAATTTTCTGTTTTTTTTT